>NZ_AEEA01000072.1 GCF_000297095.1 Treponema primitia ZAS-1
AGTATCAGCGGCAATACCGCCGGCGGCTCAGGCGGCGGGGTGTATTCACTTGCAAGCTTCACCATGAGCGGTGGAACCATCAGCAATAATTTCGCAAGTTCAAATTGGGAACAGGGCGGCGGCGGGGTGTGGGCCGGCGGAACTTTCACCATGACCCGGGGAACCATCAGCGGAAATACCGCAGGCTGGGGCGGTGGGGTGTGGGTGGACTCCGACAAGACCTTTACCATGAGCGGCGGGAACATCAGCGGGAATATAGCCAATGGTAGTGACAGTCGCGGCGGCGGCGGGGTGTATGTAAATAGTGGTGATGAAGAAAACGATATCGATAGTGGTAAATTTTATATGTCCGGCGGAACCATCAGCGGGAATTATGGCAATGGCAACGGCGGCGGGGTATTTGCAAATGGGGGCGTCGGCGCCGTATTTTCCATAACCGGGGGCAGTATCAGCGGCAATACCTCCAGCGGCTCAGGCGGCGGGGTAACACTCCTCGCTGATGGGACCTACACCATGGGCGGGGGAACCATCAGCAATAATACCGCAGCAAATGGCGGCGGCGGCGGGGTGTATTTCCTCGGTTTTGATAATCCAGCTAACCAATTCATAATGAGTGACGGGATCATCAGTGGGAACACTGCCAAGGCAGGCGGCGGGCTACTCGTCAACAGCAAAGGGACCTTCATCATGAATGGGGGTACTATCAGGGGGAACACCGCCACTGAGGGCGGGGATAGCGGCGGCGGCGGCGGGGTGAATGTTGATGGAGCGAACTTCACTATGACCGGGGGTATCATCAGCGGGAATGCTGCACCCCGCGGCGGAGGGGTGCATGTGTATGGTAGTGGTTGGTCCGGCACCTCCGGCTTCTTCACCATGACTGACGGGACTATCAGCGGGAACACCTCCACTGCGGACGGGGACAGCGGCGGCGGCGGGGTGTGGGTCTATGAAAAGGGGACCTTCACCATGGACGGCGGCAGTATCAGCGGCAATACCGCCCGGGGTGAGGGCGGTGGAGTAGGCATCCACAGTAATGATGGACAAATCGCGTATTTTACCATGAGTGACGGGATTATTAGTGATAATACTGTCACCAATGCCACTTACTGGAACGGCGGTGGCGGAGTATGGATAGCCTTTGGCACGATCTTTACCATGACTGGTGGCAGTATCAGCGCCAATACTGCCAATGACATGGGCGGCGGGGTGCGTGTATACGGAGCGAGCTTCACCATGGGTACCGGGGGCAGTATCACCGGTAATAGAACAACGAATGGTAATGGCGGCGGGGTATATGTCAGCGGCGATGGCGAAGGCGACCTCACATCCTTCACCATGAACGGAACTAGCAGTGTCACCGGCAATACCGCAAGTAGTAACGGCGGCGGGGTATGGCTGGGCGGATCTAACGATGGCTCCCTCTTCACCATGAGCGATACAAGCAGTGTCAGCGGTAATACCGCCGGTGATAAAGGCGACGGGGTGTATCTCGAAGGGGTTTCGGTCATCGAAATGTCCGGGGCGCCGACGATCTCCCCTAATCCGGTCTACCTGACAAGCGGCCATTTTATTACCGTAACCGGGCCTTTGACCGGCAGCGACTTTACGGTGGTCCTCGATTCAGAGGTGACCACACCCGGGACCGTCCTGGTTAAGGGGACCACATTACCACCCTATGCCACTGCCTATAGCCTGATCGCTAATGATGGGGCGAAATTCGACTCTGTCCCCCCGCTTGCGCTGTCATTCACAGAAGGTAGTAACAAGATAACGATAGGAGAGTAGCCGTTCTTTCCAATATTTGGTAGAGTTCTCCGATAATAATACTCGGAATTGAAGGAAAAAAACTATTCTCAGGCAAGCGCAGTTTTGATAAAAAGGAGTGTAGGTGCCCAGGGATGCTAAAAAGCCCAGCGCCGCCAGGGTAAAGTACCCTATCGGCTTTAAGCTGGTTGCAATTATTACTATTCTCCTCCTGGTCTCTTTAGGCGCCATTACCGCCCTGGTGTCGGTGATGGTTTCCTCGGATCTGCGGGTCACTGCGGAGGAAAACAACTTCAGTGTCAATAAACGTTCCGCCTCGGAGGCGGAAACTACCCTTGCCACGGTCAGGTCCAGCGTGTTGGTGCTGCTGGATACCCTGAATGCGGTGGGCTCCTCCCAGGCGGCCCTTTCCCGGCAGGCTGCGGCCTTCTTTTTTGAGCGGAACCAGGACATCGCAGCTATTGTAATCACCGGGGATAGGGAGCTGGTCAACAACCGGTTTTTCCTGGCTAACGAGTTGGAAAGCGATCTGGTGGGGGAATTTATGGCCCGCCAGCGGGAGGCGGTGGACCGTTCCCGGTCCGGGGAAACCCTGCTCCTGAACGCCGCGCCCATATTTCATATCCCCCTGCTGGCCCTGCTCTTTCCCTGGCAGGAAACCGGCTCCGAGGAAGTGGTGCTTATCCTCTTTTCCTCCGATTCCTTAAACGACAATTTTGGGCAGGGTGTTAATTCTTCGTATATGATCAACGATGCCGGGGATATCCTGGTCCACCCGGATTACGAGCTTGTCCGGGCCGGGGCCAATGCGGCAAACCAGCCCTTTGTGGAAGCCCTGCGGGAAAGCCAGGAACGGAATCTTCAAACCCTGTATACCGACCGGGACGGCGGGCGGTACTTCGGGGCTTTTCAGAAACTTTCCGTGGCCAACGCCGTGGTGATCACCAATGTGGAATACAATGTGGTCTTCGAGGGAATCGCCGCTACCACCCGGCGGAATATCTACCTCACCGGGGCGGTGCTTTTTGTTTCTATCATCCTGATCTGGCTTTTCAGTAAAACTATTTCCCGGCCCCTGAAGGGCCTTACGGTGGTGGCAGGGCAGATCGAGGAAGGCTTGTTTGAACAGAACCTGGTTTCTAAAAGCCGGGACGAATTGGGGGTGCTTACCCAGAGTTTCAGCCGTATGAGTAAGGCCCTGGGGATCTTCGGCCGGTTTACCAACCGGGAAATAGCCCTTGGGGCCATGCGGGGGGAGATCAAGCCCGGTGGCCAGCCCAAACACGGGACGGTGTTTTTCTCGGATATCCGTAACTTTACTTCCATATCAGAGGAATTCGCCCGGCATTACGGTGATGAATCTTCCGACCGTATTGTCGCTTGGCTTAACGAGTATTTAACCCGCATGGTGGACTGCGTAGAGAAAACCAACGGGGTGGTGGACAAATTTATCGGCGACTCGGTGATGGCCCATTGGGGAACCGCCTATACCTCAGGCAGCCCGGAGGCGGACGCCTTAAACGGTGTGCGGGCGGCATTGATGATGCGGGAAGCCCTCTACCAGATGAACAAGGACCGGGGGGAAAATGATCCCGCCAATCCCCGGATACGCATTGGCTGCGGCATCAATTCAGGGGTCGTTACCGCCGGGCAGATAGGCTCGGAACAGCGGATGGAATACACGGTTATCGGGGATGCGGTAAACCTGGCGAGCCGTACCGAGGCGCTCAACAAGCCCCTGGGGACGGATATCCTTATCACCGAAGACACCTGGAACCTGGTGGGAAAACACCTGATAACAGAAGAAATGCCTTCAGTAGAGGTGAAAGGAAAATCCAAGCCCGTGCGGATGTTTGCGGTGGTGAACTTCAAAGAAGATATGGCCATAGAGGGGCAGCTCCAGCCCCAAACCTTGGCGGAACTGAGGGATATGCTGGGGATCATCCCCCCGGATTTGAGTAAGGTTAATACCAATGCGGAAGAGAAAAAGTACAAAATCGGTTCCGGCGAATAAAACTCCCCAGGAACGGGTTTTTGGGGCGCCGGATTATGTGGTATTTCTCATCTGCATCGCCGGGGTACTCTTCTGCCTCTGGTTCTTCCGGCAGGATCTGAACCAGAGCCTTACCCGGCTCGAGGCCCCCATGGGGACCATCACCTTTAAGTACAAGGCCGCCCAGCGGCGTTTATCGGACCGGGTACTCTGGGACCGGCTGGCGAAGGAATCCCCGGTGTACAACGGGGATCTGATCCGTACCGCTGACCTTTCGGAAGCCACCGTTACCTTTCACAGCGGGGGAATAATAAACCTGCAGGAAAACAGCATTATTCAGCTTTTTGAGGAAAACGCCATACCCCGGATCGACTTTACCCAGGGTAGTGTGAGTGTAAATGTCCGGAACGGCGAAGGTATCATCCTGTCCTCCGGGGACAGCCGCCTTGAAGTGCTTTCCGGCGGGGTGGTAAGCGCCGGGGCCGGGGGGGATGGTTTTACGGTTTCCGTTGTGGAAGGTACGGCCATGGTATCCGGGGAAACCCTGGAGGCGGGGGCGGTTTTCTCCGATGACACCGCCCTTTCCCGGACAGCCCCCCTAAAACCCAGGCCGGCAACCCGGCTTCTGGTAAGTGAGCGCCGCCCCTTCCCGGTTCAATTTAGATGGAACAGGGTAAACTACACCGAAACAACCCACCTTGAAATTGCAGAAGACCGGGGATTTACCCGGCCGGCGGCAAAATTGGACCTGGAGGGAGATGAAGCCCTGGTGGACCTGGGGCCGGGAAACTGGTGGTGGCGGGCGTATCCATCGGGCATGGCGGATGGGTTTGAAGGAGGGCTTCCCGAAAATATCACCGAAAAGCTGGTGATAAGCTACGCCCCGCCGCCGGTACAGATCACCCCCGCCGGGGGGTATGTATACCGGTACCGGACCAAACAGCCCTCAGTACGCTTCCAGTGGACCGAAACGGCGGAGGCTGCCTTTTATATTGTAACTGCCGCGAATAACCCCCAGCTTCTTAACCCGGTTTTACAGATCCAGGAGCAGGGAACCTCTTTTATCTATTCAAAGCTGCCGCCGGGACGCTGGTACTGGCAGGTGCAGCCCGTATTTTCCGGGGATTATGAGGGCGCTTCGGCGGGTTCCGGGGTTAATGACTTTTTCATCGAACAAAGCGGCGAACTGTCATCCCCGGTACTTTCCAACCCCCAGAACGGAAGTTCTCTTAATATCTCGGAGGAGCGGCAGGACTTTTACTTTTCCTGGAATAACAACCTTGAAGCCGATTCCTATACCCTGCGGATTTCCCGGAACCGGGATCTGAGCGGTCCCCTTATTACCCGGATAGTGCGGGATAATTACTATGTCTACCGGGCGAATGACCGAACCATAACAGACGGACAGTATTACTGGGGGGTCTACCAGACCGATATGGAGGGGAACGCTTCGCCCCTTTCACCGGTGTATGGATTTTTCGCCCTGGAAGGGGAAGTAATACAACGTACCCTGTTCCCGCCGGACAATTACACCATCGCAGAAAATCTGCTCCCCGATATGCGGTTTACCTGGAGGAGCAACCTCCCATTCCAGACCCGGTTCCAGGTTTCTTCCACCCCGGATTTTTCCGGCCCCGCAATAGACGAGGTAACCGGCAGCGAAACGATACGGGGAAGGCAGCTCTCGCCGGGAACCTGGTATTGGCGTATAGCGGTGGAAAGCCCGGAGGTAACCCTGCAAACCGCGCCCAAGGTCCTGAGGGTGGCCCCTCCCCTAGCCCGCCCGGTGATGGAAACGCCCGGGGATAACAGCCGCATCGCGGTCCCGGAATGGGGGGACGTACCGTTCCGGTGGGCGGCGGTTCCGGAGGCGGATTATTACCAGTTCAGGCTGTACCGGGAGCTGGACCCTGCAAGGCCGGTATACCAGGACAATCTGAACGCCGCCATAAACAGGGTTATCAACTGGAGCAATTATGCGGAGGGAAACTATTTTTGGACCATCCAGGCCTTTACCGAAGAAACTCCCCTGCGTTCCCGGCAGAGCGGATTGATCTCATCCGCAGCTTTTTCCCTGCGAAAACTCCGTCCGGTCGCACTGGAATACCCCGCAACCGGGGCGGTCCTCAATGGACTTAGCGCCTACCGCCAGGGAGAAACTATCCGCTGGAGTACCCCGGAAACCCTGGGAAGTTCCCGGTTTATCCTTTCCCAAAATCCTAACCCCCTGGCGGGAAGGCCTGTAATAGATATTACGAACCCCGACCCGAGTATCCCCCTGGCCCGACTGCGGGAGGGGACCTACTTTTGGACGATTTTGGGAGAAACTCCGGAGGGGTATGATGTCAGCGCCCCCTCTCCGGCGTCCTTCCGGGTATTGCCCATTGAAATTACCCCGGTTTCCCTGAACCTGCCCGGTAATGAGGCGGAATTTGAGGGGCTGGCAGCCATGCGCCGGCCCGGAAAGCTTCGGTGGAGTTCCGAAGAATTCCCGCAAACCAGCCGGTTTGTCCTGTCCCGGAACCCCGACCCGCTGAAGGATCCCCTCATGGATATCCGCAGCCCCGGCGCTGAGATTTCCCTGGTCCGCCTGGAAGCCGGGGAGTATTATTGGACCATCCGGGCGGAAACCGCAGATGGCCTTGATATCAGCGCCCCCTCGCCGGCATCCTTCCGGGTACTGCCCATACCGCCGCTCCCGTCGCCGGGCGGCATTTCCCCTGAAAACGCCGCCCGGTTAGGCCCGGACCAGCTGGAAACCATGAATTCCATCACCTTTTCCTGGGGCAATGTATCAGGGGCAAACGCCTA
>NZ_AEEA01000073.1 GCF_000297095.1 Treponema primitia ZAS-1
TTAAGCTTTTGTTTCAATCCACGCACCCGCGAAGGTGCGACAAGACCGTTATCGTCTCTGCCATTGCTGATATAAAGTTTCAATCCACGCACCCGCGAAGGTGCGACCCGTTGGTTATTATCCGCATGTTTTTCCTGCATATCGTTTCAATCCACGCACCCGCGAAGGTGCGACTTACGAGGGAGTAGACCGAGGGTATATCCACTACAACGTTTCAATCCACGCACCCGCGAAGGTGCGACCCGGAGGTTTGAGGCGGCCAAGCTGCTGGGGTGGGT
>NZ_AEEA01000074.1 GCF_000297095.1 Treponema primitia ZAS-1
AGGTGCGACCACAAGCGTCAATCCTTGCCATTGTGGACCTTGAAGTTTCAATCCACGCACCCGCGAAGGTGCGACATATCCCTCTGCTGATTAAACAGTTTTACTACTGTTTGTTTCAATCCACGCACCCGCGAAGGTGCGACGGGGAATGCCTTATCAATGTTGCTCTTGCATCTGTAGTTTCAATCCACGCACCCGCGAAGGTGCGACTCAAAGTTACCTGGACCTCTTTCATGGTAGTGCTGTTTCAATCCACGCACCCGCGAAGGTGCGACTTTTAGAGACTTGGAATAGTCCCAGGTACAGC
>NZ_AEEA01000075.1 GCF_000297095.1 Treponema primitia ZAS-1
ACGGTGGTTGATGTGGCGGGCAACTCGTCCCACTCCACCGCGGTAACCCGGGTTATTTACCTGGACACCAGGGCGCCGACGGTTACGGTAACTAACCCCCCCAGCACTGACGCTCCCGCAGGTCCAAGGGCATTCTTCATCACTCCGGCTATCAATATCACCGGTACCGCCGCCGACGCCGCCCCCGGGTCGGTGGTCAATATCCTTTATTTTGATGGCGTAGATGACGCTACCCCCCCTGCTGACAGCGACTCAGGGTGGCTATCGGGACTAGCTAACGGTGTTACCGGTACCAATGGCTGGCAGATTGTCACGGATCTGACGGGCGCCGTTGAAGGAAACCGGCGTATATGGATTAAGGCCCAAGACCAGATGGGACACCGGAACGCGAACCTAACCTATTCCAACAGCGCCGCCAGCGGTACGCTAAGCGCTGCCTCCTTCCCCTATGCCTACGATAAGAGCGTGCCTACCTTGACGGAAATCTCCATCACCGAGGATCCCCAGCTCGTACCAGGTATTTTCGACTTACATGGAAAAGTCGGCGATTCCAATGCCCTGCGGTCCCTCATTATAACCCAGACCAAGGACGACGACAGCGCAGGTGATTTTACCAGAACCATTACATTGATTTACGACGGGGGAACTCCGGACCCCAATTTGAAAAAATTAGGTGAGTCCGATTATTCCGGCGCTTACATTGCATCTGCACCCTCCTGGCTGGCCAATACAAACTGGAGTACGGATTATAAATTTACCAGCCCCGCAGGAATGTTCAGTACCCTTCCCAAGCTTCCCCTTGACAAGGATGGAAACCATGTCGAAGATACGGTCCCAAACAAAAGCGGCGCCTATCACTACACCATTACTGCTATCGATATAACGGGTAAGAAAACTATCGTTACGAAGAACGTAATAATTGACATCGACCCGCCCACCATTGCATTGGTCGGTAACAGGCCCGATAACGCCTGGTACCCCGGTGATGCCACAATCAACGGCAGCGCTGCGGATACCCCGGCAAGCGGCGGCGTGGATTCGGTTTATTACTGGATTGGCTCCCTGGCAACTCCGGCGCCGACCCACGCCGCGAAAAGCGATCTGATAAACCTGACGCCCACCGAACACTGGCGCAAAGCATCCGGCTCCACAGGCTGGTCCGTTTACAATATAACCACGGTCCCGGATTCAAGCCCCGCAGCATTATTTGCTGAGGGGGAATACCACCTCTACGTTATTGCGGCGGATAAAGCCGGCAATCTGAGCGGTGCCCTGGAATACAAGTTTAGAATAGACAGAAACGCCCCTACGGTGTTGGAAAAAGGCGCCATTTTGACTCCCAACCAGAAGGCCAATTTTGATCTGGTCCTGGACATAGCAGAGTCCTACAAGCTCGATAGAATTGAGATAAAACAGACCTTTACTCCCCAAGGTCTCACAACCTCCCAAGCTATCACCGTTATAAAAGAAGATATGCGCGGCAAATCCGGCGCAGAGTTAGCAACGTTAGCGCCGTTATTAACGGCAAACACTTATCAACTGACCAACCTCCCCTGGGATAGTTCGGGAGCTTCCATCACCTTAAATACTACCACCGGAGCCGATGACGGAACCTATGAGTACGAGATCACGGTTTATGATCTATCCTCGGTAGTCGGAACGCCGGATATAAACCTGCCCACACACAAGGCGGTCTTTACCAAGACGATAAGCGTCGACACCCAGGCGCCGGAGCTTACCGTCAATTCTCCCCACGGCTCTCCATCGCAGCCGGCCTACTTCTCTTCCAGCAAACTGTATATTGCCGGTGACGCCACCGATGCGCACCCCGGACCTGTTTATTTCTGGGATGGACCTGAATTATCAAGCCCCGGCGCCACGCCCACCACTATTGCGGAGGCGGAAACGGCCATAGGAACGTTGAGCAGCGGTTGGCATAAAGCCACCGGTACTTCCCCTTCCTGGGTTATTAATTACACCATTCCTGACACTGACCTGCAGGGAAGCAGGTATGTACGGATAATTGCCTTTGATACCCTCGGCCATAAGAATACCGGGATTACCTATACCAGCGAAAATGGCACTCCTACATCCACAAGTTTTGATTTCCCCTACGCCATAGACTTTTCTGATCCCCAGTTGTCGGAACTTACGGGGAACGATTTTAACCGGAAACCGGTGGCCGCAAGCTTCCATTTGAACGGATATGTGGGGGACGCCAATGGGGTACGCACCATTACGATTACCCAAGAATTGCAGGGCAGCTCCGATGACGCGTATAACTTTACCTACGAACTGTTTAACAGCTGGAACGACACAACCGAAGAAATGCTCTCAGGCGGCGCCTACCTCAATGGACTAAACCATGCATGGAAAACGGATACGAAATTTAATGTGAATCCCGCCACCACTACGTCTACCGGTTTCAGTCTTCCCATAAAGAAAACCGGGAGCGCCACCTATGTCCATGCGGACGGTGTCAGCGGCGACTTTGATTATACTATCAGGGCCACCGATAGATTCGGCAGAACAACCACACTGACACGCCGGGTACAGGTGGATGTGGATCCCCCGGAAATATACTTCCCCGCTCCCGGAAGCCCCAATGCCAATAAGCCGGAGGATAGCTGGTTTAATACCACCACCAATATCCGGGGTGAAAGCGGTAATGACCTTACCGGTATAAACTCGGTCTACTACTGGTACGGCGAGGGAACCCTCCCCGGAGGAACCTATACCCCGCCGACTCCGCCGACAGATATTGCTGCCGACTGGTCTTCCGCTTCGGGGACCTCCCCCTGGAGTGTGCCCCTGGATATATCCGAAAACAGCTTTACAGAGGGGTACTATACCCTGTTCGTAATTGCGGTGGACGGCGCCGGTAATATAGGCGGTAAAAAGACCCCTATTCCCGACAGTGCCCCCCCTGCCTTTACCTATCCCCCTCTAACCTACAATTTCCGGGTGGACAAGGCAAAGCCCACCATAACCGAAACTTTGGTGGATCAAACGGTAGATGTGGTTTACACCGCCACCCCTACGAGCAACAAGAGCCCCCTGCGGAAAGCGGCCTTCGACCTTAGCCTGGCCTTGTTTGACAGCCACGGCCTGGCGCGATTGGATATTAAGCAAACCAAGGACGGCAATACCGACGATCCCCTGAGCCTAGATTTCTCCATTCCCCTGTCCGGAACCACAGTGACCCGGGTATTAGGCGCCCTCCCCTGGACAGCGCTTGATGAGAGCTCTGGGGCTATTCCCCTGGATGGCGTATACGAGTATGTATTTACCATATGGGACGCAACGATTTCCGACGGCGATCCTTTGATGCATAAATCAGAAACAATAACCCGGAAAATCACCGTGGATAACACCAAGCCTTCAGTGGCGCATATCTCCACGCCGGGGGAATTATATCAAACCATGAACGCCGCCTTGGAAATCCGGGGAAACGCCACCGATCCCTCGCCGGGAACCATACGGCGGGTGCTCTATTGGACCGGGCTTGCCACCACTACGGCAAACGCAAGTGATGTGCCGGCCTATACCCCTACCGATCCCGTGTATGATCCCGAGGATGATGACTATGCCACCCGGCCATGGAAGGAAGTTGACTATAGTACTTCCGGCTGGAGTAAAGAGATTTCCCTGGGGAACGATGAAGGGCAGCGGGTTGTAGCCGTCATTGCAGAGGATAAGCACGGAAATGTTAGTGACCTAAAACTTTATAATTACCCAAGCAACACCAATAATGTCAGCGTCCGTTTCTTCTATAAAGACGACGGGGCGCCCCGCTTTGACGTAACCCTTCCGGATACCAGATCCAGGGTCGACAGAAACCCCCAATTCCCCATGGAAGGGTATATCCAGGACAGTAATGCGGTTGACAAAATCGTTTTAGTCCAAAAGAAAATGAACGGCCCCCTGGTGGAGGAAACTCTTACATTTATCCTCAACCTTAACACGGCGGATCCCTACAAAAAACAAGCCCAATATTGGCGTTTTGCAGGCCTGCCCTACACCATCGGCACCTTCACCCAGTCTGCTATCACCGGCAATATCGGTACTGGGGCAACTGAGGCCGATGCACAAAGTAACCGTATAATCGGCACGGGAACGCCCTATACGGGCAGCGGCGCCTTCGACTATACCATCACCGCCTACGATGTTTCCGGCAGAACGGTACTTGAACAACGGAGTGTTACTATTGATGTAACCGCGCCGACAGCGGCCATATCGGTTTTCCCCGCCAACCCGGCGCCTGATACATGGTTTAGCCAAACCCAGCTTATCCGGGGAACCGCCGTGGATACCGGTTCGCCCCAGTCCGGTGTGGCAAACGTCTACTATGCCATCACCGCTCCGCTCGCCGCCACACCGGCGTTCGACTTTACCGGTACGGATTGGAAGCCCGCCACCGCCGTGTCCGGGTGGGCAAACTGGAATATTACCCTGCAGATTGACGAAAACGCCGGCAGTTTAGATGAAGGGCAGTATCAGCTCCACGTTATTGCCGTGGACGGCGCCGGAAACAGAGGCGGCTCTACGGCGAACAACGCAGTTACGTACCTCTTCAATGTTGATAAGTCAAACCCAACGATTAGCGAAATCACCATCGGCGCCGATGTCTTTAAGCTGGCAACACAGTTTAATCTGGGCGGCCCCTATGCCGACACCTACCAGATTGACAGCATAAAGATAACCCAGACTTCTTTGATTGCCGGAACAACGATAACCAAGACCCTCAAGGCCTATGAAGATTCCTCCACGTTCAACACCCTCGCCTATGAGCAAATCGGTTCCACCTGGAACTTAAAGGCCCTCCCCCGGAATCCCAGCCTGGACAATACGGCTATTAAAACCCCCGCAGACTGGGCCATAGTGGACGGTGTCTATACCTATGCCATCACCGCCAAGGATAAGGCGGGTAAGGAAACTACGGTTACCCGCATCATTTCTGTGGACAGCTCTGCCCCAACGGTTACGGTAAGCGGCCCCGCGGTGGTGGCCTCTGAAAGCTGGACCGGAGACGCCACTATAACGGTAACCGGAACAGCCACGGATGCCGCCCCCGGTCAGGTAGCGGATGTCTACTACTGGCTGGCGGATGCAAGCGTTACGGTAACAGATCTGAACAGCGTCCTTAACGCAGACGGCAGCTTTACCGGTTCCACTACCTGGGAGAAAGCCCAGCTCATATCGGGAACCAGCAACTGGAGCACCGTCGTCCCCTACACCCTGCCCCTGGAGGGCAAACAAAAACTGGTGGTCTATGCCCGGGACAGCGCAAACCACTTTAGCACGGGCGTAACCAAGACCTTCTGGGTTGACCAGACCGATCCTACCCTGACGGTCACCGCAAAAACTGCGGACACCCCCTTCGCCACCATTACCGGTCCCACGGCAAAAGCGGTTAAGCTCTCCGGCACGGCTTGGGATACCAACGGTATCCAGTCAATAAGCATAGTCCAGCGGAAGGCGGGGATAACCACTCCCCTTGAAGTACCGGTATTCACCACCACTACGTTCTCCGGTCCAGGGGATGGCAAGAGCGAAGCCAACGCCAAAACCTGGAACATGGATTCTGCGGAAAATCTCCCCCGCCAATACGGATCACCAACTGCGTATGATGCGAATGACGGCACCTATACCTATTACATCACCCTAACCGACAATGCCGGGCGGACCAAAACGAATATTCTGGAAATAAACGTTGACAAGACCGCTCCCATTGGTAACGGATCCGGAAACACTATTACGGTCTCTTATCCCACAAATCCCATAGTTGGCGATGTGGGAACCTGGGTGCGCGGGGCCACGGTGTCTGTCGCGGGACAAGCCGCGGACGCCATGCCCGCCGACCCAACCGGAACAATTACCCCATCGGGAATTGAAAAGGTAATTTACTGGGCAAGTATAAACGGCGCCTCTGACCTTCCAGTGGGCCTCCTGGACCAAGCCGGTATCAATGGCTGGAAAACCGCCGGCAACTACAATGCGGCTACCACCGAGTGGTCCGCCACCCTGGTCCTCGCCGACTTCGGCCTTGGCGACGGGGTGAACAAACTCTGGGTGCGCGCCTACGACAAAGCCGGGAACCTAAGCAATGCCTTTACCCGCACCTTTGGTGTGGATCAGGCAAACCCGGCGCTTACCGAAATCAGTGTTGACACCGACACTTCAAGCGCAGCCGAAGTGGCCTATATCAGGACCCAGAACTTTACCCTGAGCGGCAAGGCTGTGGAAACCAACATAGACAAGATTGTCATAACCCAGCAGGTGCGTTTGTCCGACGGGACCCTGGTGGACAGCCCCATAACCATAGCGACAATTGACAAAGCCGACATGTCCGGGCTGGGGTCCGCCGACAACCCCCGCGTATGGGCTCTGGCAACACCTGTCAACCAACTACCCAGGAAATATGGGTCCAGCAGTAATCCTGCCACGCCGATTACAGACTTTAGCAATATTGACGTAACCTTTATCTACAAGATTACCGCCTGGGACTTAATGGGCAATGCAAGCCCCGAAATAACCCGGCTGGTAACCATTGACAAATCGGGCCCCTTGGTTGCAATTCTCCACCCAACACCGAATGCCAGCTACCAGGGGACATCCATACAGATTGACGGCAACGTCGCCGACGGTACCAGGGTGGATCAGGTGCGGTATATCATAGAACCCGCCGCCACCACCCTGGAAATGCTGAAATTACGGTCGGATTATCCCGCAACCCACTTAACGGGATGGACCGCCGTGGAGGCGAATAAACTTGTGGGCACCCAATGGTCGGCATTCATCGACTTTAGCGCCCTGCTCATTACGGAAGGGGATCTGCGGCTTTGGGTCATAGCCAGCGACGGCACCAACTGGGGCGGCAGCGCGGAAACAGCCGGCGACCCGGTAAGCGCAGCCTTTACCCTGGACCAGGCTCCTCCGCAAATCGGAACCATTACCTACACCGGTACCAGTACCGTATCCAGAAACATCTATGCCCAGGCCGGCTTCTCCTTTGCATTCGACGCCTGGGACAGCAATAAGCTGCCGGACGAAAAACTCACCGCCTCGGTGTCAATAACCCGCAGCGGAACCACGCTTCCCCTTGGCGCAGCCCAGGGCGTAACCATCTCCAATGGCGGCGCCAGCCCGGATACGGTCCACGTTGTGGTTGACCAGACCGGCTCCTATGTTCTGTCCGAAGGAACCTACACCTATGTGATCACCGTTACGGACAAAGCCGGAAAGACCACCGTGACAGAAACCACCGTGATAGTTGACACCACGGCCCCTGAACTGAGCATCACCAGTATTATTCCTGTGGTGGAAAAAACCAGCGGAACCGTCACAACAGAATATGTAAACGGTCTTTTCTGGTTCAATGTCTCCTCCTCGGATGACAACGGCATTTATCCCTACCACGCAACGGATGCCATACTCGGTTCACCCCAGGGCGGCGTTAAGTACTACTTCGTTCCCGCAAATACGGGTGGGCACCCCATAGCGAATCCCTTTGCGGACACCTCGAACGGAACCGTACTGCAGCCCGGCCCCTACCGGGGTGTGGTTAACACCGCCGATGTAACCAGTACGATACCCTATACCCTCTGGATATACGCAAGGGACCGGGCGGGACGCATTTCCTCCCTCTCCCGGAACCTTACGATAGATCAGATCACGGATTATCCGGTGGTGAATATTCCCGCCATGGCGGGGTACAACGCCTCCACCAATATCTTTACCCTAAACCCGGGAGACGCCGGTTACCCCCTGGTTGGAATCGTCTCCGATGACGACAATGTGGACGGGACGAAACTTAAGGTCTACCGCACGGCGGTAAATCCTCCTGCTACTGTGCCGGATGGCGACTGGATTGAACTTACTGCCGGCACCGGCCTTACGGAACTGACACAGGTTGCCGGTTCCGACAAGGAATGGCGCTTTACCTATGTGGTTCCAAAATCCCTTACGGACGGAACCTACAAGCTCCGGGTAGTGGTTGAAGATAAGAGTAAGAACTATCCCTACACAAACAACCAGATTCCCAATAATACCGCTGACCAAATGGGGATTATTTCCGAGCCGGCCGCTATAGTGATGAACCCGGTCTACACCTTTAACGTGGACGCCGTAAAACCGGTAATAACGGTGACTAATATTGAGGAAACCTATAAGACCACCCAGGCCATTACCGGAACGGTAAAGGAAGCCACCCTCAGAGCTTTCCGGGTTACCATAGACGGCAGCAGAGTTGTCAGCGCCTTTAATACAAGCGGCGCCATGGTTACTGACGGTGAACTCGTACTAAGCGGCCCAGGCGAAACAAAAACCTGGGCCCTGAACATGGCTTCCACGGCGTTCAACCTCCTGAATGACGGGCCCCACAGCCTCCTTTGGACCGCAGAAGACGCGGTGGGTAACACGGAAACCCTGGGAAGGACCTTCTACAAGGATTCCTCCGGCCCGGATATCATCGTCACATCCCTCAACGAAGACCAGAATTACATCATCGACAGCAGAGGTATAACTAATGGCGCACCTTTCTGGTACAACCCCAAGACCGGCGTTAGCACGGAGAATGATCTTAAGGCGGTGGCGGATGTTATTACCGACGGCACACCAAAACTAACGGGTACCTTCTTCGACGAGTATTCCACCGTGTTCTTACCCAGTACTACCCCCCACGAAAACCAAAAGTTCTGGTACCGTTTCGACTATGCCGGTTTCTCCACCGATGACACCCCTGCTAGCTGGAAAGAAGCCACCGGCGAAACCTTCCTGGTTGGGTTTAACGATTTGACGGGCGCCGAAAAATCCGTACGCTGGCAGATCCCTTTAAGCAGTACCGATCCTACTTCTCCAAGTTACGGCCTACTCCAGGGCTATCACCATGTGGACATCAAAGTGCTGGACCGCTGGGGCACTAACAACGGCATGAAGTATCAAGCCCCCGGCGATAGCGAGCCTAACGTCTACGATTTTGAGCGGATAGCCTTCCGCCTGGACAGTCTTCCCCCGGAAATAACCCTTACGGCGAAGGACGGCTTTAATAAAGCAATTGCCGATGGGGACACCTTCGGGAATCTTTCTAATCCCGACGATGTGGTGTTTAAGCTTCTGGCCAAGGTAACCGATGTTACCCTTAGCTCAGTTAAGGCCGACATCAGGGTGGGCAACACCATCCTTAAGAAGCTGGGCGGCACTCCAACAGACAGCACGTATACCACCAGCCTGGGAACAATGGGCACTGAAATAATCGACAACAATACTGTAAAGAATCTTACTATCAATGTGTCCTTTACCCAGGCGGATATGAATACCCTCGTTAACGCCGCATCGGGATTAGGCTCCAACGTCTTTACCATTGTTATCACCGCCACGGACGGGGCGCCCAGGGAACAGAAACTGGAAGTCCGGTTCAAGACCGATAGCACACCGGCAAGGATCACCACCAGCAACCTGGTTACCAACAGAGCCGCAGCGCCTGCAAATTATCCTACAGTCATAATTGATGCGCAGCCCACCATTCAGGGGAACATTTCCGATGATTCCGGCATAGGGGTGGCCAGGTACAAGATCGACAAGTGGGACTACTCCCTCGAACAGTACACCTCCGCACTGGAAGGGGTCTGGACCAACCTGTCCGCATCATCGGACTTCGCTAACAACTTTATCACCATGGAAGCCTTTACTATCAATTTAAGAAACGCCGGAACTCCTGCCGCCTCTCTCTTCGACGGCAAGTACCGGATCTCCTTCAACCTTAGGGACAAGGCGTCTCCGGATCCAAATGTGAGCAGCAAAATCAATATCGTCGAGTCTCCTACCTCTTATCCTGGGGATGACATCGCCAACATAGAATTCTTCATCGATGGCGCTCCCCCGGCGCTGGATACGGCGAACTTTAAATCGCCGCCCTTCTACAGCGGTACGGAAGTAACTGAAAGCAGTATCGATTACATGGCGGTCTATCTCAAGGCTACGGACGATAACACCATTACCGGAATCCGGGCAAGAATGGAAACCGATTCCTCGGGGACATATCCCCTTACAGCCGCCCCGTATACCGATATGTCCATGCCGGGTGTTACCCACCGGCTCCTCATCCCAAAGACACAGTATGCGCAAGGTCTCCATACCCTTACCATAGAAGCAAAGGATGGCGCCGGCAGGACTATGACCATAACCAGGGACTTCACCTTGGACATAACGAAGCCCATGCTGCAGATTATCGAGCCGATGCCGGTTGCTCCTGATCCCCTTGCTGAGATAACATCCCAGGCGACTATCCGCGGTATAACCGTGGATAACAATTCGGTGAGCAAGCTGTACTACCTCTTCGGAAGAACCGAAGTTACCGCCGGTACCCTTGCTCCAGCAAGTTTCCCCGCCAATACCACAGCTGAAATAGACGGCAAGATCTGGCGGGAATTTAACGCCGGTATTGACAAGGATGGTAACACCATTGCTGCGGCTGCTTACATCACCGATTCTGAAATAACAACCAACCTGGATAAAGCCCAGGGCGCGGGCAGTTTATACAACTGGACCATCAAGCTTCCCAACTCTGTGGATCTTACCACGGACCTGGACGCATACGGTATCGGAAGATATGTTTCCCTTTACAATTACAGCACATTCCTCTGCGAACTGCCCATCAGATTTATGATGATTGACTCAGCGGGCAACATAGAGTATGTCAACTATTCGGTTATCGTGAATCCCAAGGGAGACCAACCCATGGTGATCATTGCTTCACCAAACCCGGTTAATTCTGCGGCTCAAAATGAAGTGGGCGGTGTAATCACCGTGGTCGGCGCCGCCAAGGACAATGACTGGATACACCGGGTGGTGTTCAGGGTTATTAACGGGGACGAGCCCGACACGGGTTCCACCCATGAGCTGCCCATATACACCGATACCGGCTGGACGACGGACCTGGTTACAAATACTAACTATACCGCCGCCCCCTATAACGACAACAGGAATGGTTGGTATCAGGCAACCATCGTTGGTACGCCGGGGTCCACCACCCAATGGAGCATTAATCTTAACAACAACGGCCAGCTCAACGCTCCAAGCGGCGGTTCCAGGGTGGTTACCATCCAAGTCCTGGCCTACGACACCCCAACGGCTAACCACAATGTGGCTCAAACCATGGGGGAAATTGCCAGAGTCAAGGTTACTTTTGTAGACGGATTGCCCTTTGTGGTCGATAACAGCGTGATCATTACCCCGGAGCAAAAAAATGGGACGCCCTTTGCGCTTGACGATCCTTCCGTCACTAATAAGAAAGTGGGGGGTACCATTAACATTACAGCCCATATTCGGGACGATAATGGTTTGAAGGAGTTAACCTGGCACGGGGAAGACACCACCGCCTGGTCTTCGAACATTCTGCAACGCAGTCCTGCAGGCGGGACGCTAATATATGCGAAGCCCCTTAATGTGACCGCAGCCGAAACTCTCATTGCAGGTACCTATTATATGTACGTAGAAGGTGATCCGCGGACAAGTACCCCCTTCCTGGGCAGTAATCCGCCTGCGGGTTTAACGTATGCAGCTCCAGCCCTCAACCATGATGGTACCCCCTTTACCGGCAGCGGAAAGGCCTACTTAGACTACGAAGTATCCCTTACCCTGGATTCCACAACCCTTCTGAACAAGAACGGGGAGCAATACTTAAACCGGGCCGGAACCTATACCCTCTCGCTCTTGGCAACCGATCATACGGACTTTAAGATGCCCGCAAGTTGGAGCCTCCAGATCGACAACTTCTTCCCCCTGGGAACCTATACCGGTAACGGTGTAGCCGCAGGCGCCAGCTATCAACTCCAGGGCCTTGCCTGGGATACCGGCGCAGGCGTCACCGTCCAGGGTATAAAGAAAGTCGTAGCCTGGTTTAGCCGGGGCAACACCTACATCCCCCTGAACGAAAGGGATACCGGCGCTGCATTCGTGCCGGCCACCGGCAAAATCACGGTAGCCCAAAAGCGCAACGATGCTAATAAGGATCGTCCGGCGAGTACCCAGCCCGATCCCTGGATCTTTACTGATATCAACAATGGACCATCCACGATACAATTCCCGAATCTGACCTACACCAGGGAGTACCTTGATAACGGAACACCAAACCCGGATTACTTCGGCAACAATGCCAGCAACAAAAAATTCATTTCCGGTATCGAGATTGACAAAAATGAACCCACCACGGATACCGATCACGATGGATTCCTGGAAGGCCTGGCCGATGCGGGGATGAATTACCAATGGTACGCCCGTATCGACACCACCCAATTCTTCGACGGCCTGTTGACGGTGCACTACCTGGTGTACGACCAGGCGGGGAACGCCAGCTATTACAGCAATACGATTTTCATAAGCAACAATCCACCTACGGTCACCAGTGTTGATATCGGCACCGATGTCCTGGGGGTGGGAAACACCACCGACACCAGGGGCCACAGAACGGTGAGCGCCAACTACGAGAACACCAACATAACCGTGCGGAACAGGCAGGTAAGCTTTAAGTTCAATATTACCGGCGATTTAGGCGCCAGACCCTTCCACTACCGCTTCGGTTATGTGGGCAGCCGTACTAGCAAATCGGCAAGCGCATTGGATATCGGAGAAATCTACTCCATAACACAGGTAGGGACCGTAAACTGGGAAGCAGTAGGAGCGCCGGAAGGATACGGGGAGGGCACCACCTTTATGGCCACGGATAAAACCGACTTTGGTACAGGCTCCGCCGACTTGCTTACCATAATTAATCTAAAGGCTAACAACATCATCTCCAACGACCTCAGCGACCATGTGGTTACCTATACGTATAGCGGTACGGATTTTAATACCATACCTGATGCTGCGGATAACACGGCCTGGTTCGTTCTCAGGGTGTACAATTCTTTGAAGATACCAATGATACCCGACTTGGGTGCAGAGGCGGATGGCGGCTATACACAACAAGGTCCAAGCGGCACCGATGTGTATGATGCCGCAGGGGACTTCACCATCTGGGATCAGCCCTACGATGTGGTCCGTATCGGGCTCAACGTGGCTAACAGCGATACGGTTATACCGCAGGTCAAACTCTGGGACCTCAACCCCTACGGGGAAACCGCAGGGGTCAACGGGCTTGATGGCATTAATGCGGCAAGCGGAACGGCAGCGCAGCCCCCCAGCTCAGTAAACTTAAACGAGGGCCCCAACAGTCCCAACCTGCTCAAAGGCGGCCTCTACAACCCAAGGAACCACAACCGGATCATTGAGCGTTCAGGCCACATTGAACCCCGGTTTGCTGCGTCACAGAACAGCTACTTCATCGAGGGTAATACCGGCAGCGCCCAATTCAGCAAGGACACCTTGAGCGGGAAAATAATCCTCCGGGGCTTTGCCTACGACAACCAACGCCTTGGCGGGGTGTTCATCAAGATCGGCGATAACACCGAATTCCAAATCCTCCAATCCGATGATGTCGGCTCGAACTCCACCCGTGGTTTACTGGTCCCGGCAAGCGGCCAGACGGCAAACGCCTGGGTATACAACCAGATCGATCTTTCCGGGCACATGGCCGAATGGGCCTATGTCTGGGATACCAACGCACTGCCCGTCAACGCGAGCAGTCAGCCAATCGTAGTGGCGGACAACATCACCGTCCAGGTACGGGTCACCGACAAGCAGAGCACCCCGAACTGGAGCAGCGTAAGACGGCACCCCAATACCACCGGCAGCGAAACTCTGGGTACCAACGATGGGCGTAACCGTTTGGTTAAACGGAACGCCGATGGGTGGCGCCTCGACCTTGCGGATGACCTGGGGTACAACCGTATCACCGTAACCCTGGCGCCCTACATCAACACCCTCCTGCGGGATCGGAATTCGTTCCGGTCACGGCAGGGGTGGTATGCCTTTAGCCGGGGCGAAAGAGTGGTTGCCCAGGGCTGGAATATTAAGAACCCCAGTGGAAGCACCACAGTAACCTTCCCCAATGACACTACCACAACACCAGCCACGGTATCGAATCAATCATCCACCGCTATTACCTTTACGGTACCCAACGATGCTATCAGCGGCGACATCAAACTGACCGCCAACAGCGTCCAGACGGTGAACGACCGGAACATAAACGCTAACCCCTGGAATAAGGAGGATTACAACCTCAGCATAGTCGGCAACGATCTTTGGATAGACGACCGGGCCGCCCATATCTGGCGATCCGACGCCAGCCAAAGCGGCAGCGACCGCGGTTACTTCTCCGGAAGCGAGGGGGGGACGGATGTCGCCATGACCATGAACCCCGCAAACGGGATCCTCTGGGGTTCATGGGCGGATGGTGACACCCAAGGGGTCTACATGAACACCAACGATTCAAATACCCGCATCCAGATTCTGGCTAATGATGGCGGCGGCGACATGGATAACACGGATATCTATTTTGGGTATCCCCAGCGGAGTTCCTCGAGCAACAATACCAGACCTACCATGTTCTACCATAATTCCCGTTCCTGGTCGGGGGACTGGAACCAAACCCACGCGGGTGGACTTAAGGGCTATGATCCCGCCGGAGGAAGCAATTTTGACGCTACCCTAAGGGGCGGCGGCGAGTCTCATCAATACAATGCCGAGCTAGCCTATCATGATAAGATACTCCGTCAGTTTAAAAACCCAAGGGTAGTATACCGGGGCGATAACATCCATGTGAGTTACTATGACACCGATACAAAGTCCATGAAGTACGTCTACTTCAAATCCGGCTGGTCAATAACGTCAGGTAACTACAATAGCCCGGCAACCGCGAGTGGTAGTGGTACTGGTACTCGCGACGGTTATAACTCCAACGGTATCAGGCTACAAGCCCGACATTGGATAAACCTTGACGGCACCACTGACGCTGAAGATATCGGACCTGTTACCACCGGGCTAAATTATGACCGAGTCAGAGCCGGCGCCGTAGGCGGCACAGGCTACACCTTCCCCCGTTCAAGTGCGGCGGGACAATGGAGTTCCATAGAGCTCCAAAGCGGGGGGCAGCCGGTTATCGCCTATTACGACAGTGAAGCGGAGCGTCTGCGTATCGCCTATGCCTCTACGGACGTTAACCCCCTTAAGGAAACCTGGAAAGTCCAGTGGGCCATGCCGGACACCGATCCCAACTACTCCGGAGCAGGGGAATACGTCAGCATGCAGATCGATCAATCGAACAACGATGCGCACATAGCCTTCTTCAGGGGCAATTCAAATCAATTGATCTACCTTAAATTGCAGTGGGAAAACGGAGTCTATGTCCCCTACGGCAACAGTCTCATCGTGGATGAATCAAGCGCCAACGGCCGCTGGGTGGACCTTACCCTGGACAAGAACAACCGGCCCTGGATATCCTACCTGGATAACACCAGGACAAACAACTTCGACGGGGTTAAGATGGCCTATTACGATCCCACCAAGTACCCAACGGTAACCTACGATATTAACGGTGTACTTAAAACAGGTTGGGAAACCATGAATGTTCCCGCCCAGTATAAGATCGGAGACGGCCGTACCAGCATCGAAGTCTGGCCCCATCGGTATACCACGGGCACCCCGGCTACCAAGCCCTGGGCCGCGAGCATAGCGTATACAAATGAAGACAGTTTCCGGATTGCCTACTACCTGAAGCCGAAGAACTAAAGAACGGTAACGAAAAGAGCCCCCCGGATTTTTCCGTGGGGGCTCTTCTTTTAGTGGCAGCTATCAGACACATCGAACCTTTGGTTCGCCGCCAAATATCGTTTATGTACCTATAACTTTAGAGGATAGTTTAGCTTCAAGTTCCTCGGCCCGGTATCCTTGTTTTAAGAGTTCCAGAACCTCATTTAAAGTTTCCTCCCGGCCTTCCATCCGGG
>NZ_AEEA01000076.1 GCF_000297095.1 Treponema primitia ZAS-1
CGGATTGCACGGGCCGGAATAACAATTGATGGTAGTTCAATCCACGCACCCGCGAAGGTGCGACTGGGGNGTGGGTGCTAACAATCCTACACGCAAAGGGGT
>NZ_AEEA01000077.1 GCF_000297095.1 Treponema primitia ZAS-1
GTGGATTGAAACCATACTTCCACCCCGGGCCTGTTGTCCGATAATGTCGCACCTTCGCGGGTGCGTGGATTGAAACAAAATGCTGACGCACGGCCCCTGTAAGAACCG
>NZ_AEEA01000078.1 GCF_000297095.1 Treponema primitia ZAS-1
CTATATTTCCGATGGCTTTGCTGTAGTGGATGTTTCAATCCACGCACCCGCGAAGGTGCGACCTCATTTAAACAGCGCCCATGCAACAACTGTTGGTGTTTCAATCCACGCACCCGCGAAGGTGCGACGGTAATACCCCCGATATGTGTCCAGGGTATCCGGTGTTTC
>NZ_AEEA01000079.1 GCF_000297095.1 Treponema primitia ZAS-1
TTGGTCAATTGACAACGCGCCTACTGAAGATAGGCAACTTCCGCACCCCGGAGCCGGTAACGCCTAACTAATCCGAACCACCAAGCTACGTTGAGCGTATTCCCTAGGAAATATGCTCAAACACAGGCCCATCGTACAGGCGCCGGTGGGGACGGGGAAGCCACGCTGCGGGATATTGCGGACCTACGGTCCGAGGAATTCCCTGCTGTAGGAGACCCGAAGGGGCTCCGGAAGCAGACTCTACAGGCATCCCGCAGTGGGGATTCCCCGCCCCCACCGGCGTTTTTTCGATACGCCCGGATCGATGTCCCGAGCATATTTTCTACCCCCCACTACACCATAAAAAAACCGGCTCCCTAGGGAACCGGTTAGTAAAATCTAGGTTTCTAGTTAAATTAGAAAGCTATACGGAAGTCAAAGGAAACAGCATGCTGAGTAGCGGTAATGTCTTTGGCACCAGAAACATCAGGAGTAAGGGTAGCATTATCGAAAGCATAGGCAAATGTGATACTGGCATTCTCAGCAATGCTAAACCCAACACTCGGTTTAACCTGGAAATACACGATATCGGCTTTCGCTGCGGCACCATCAACTCCAGTACCACCGATAGCAAATGAAAGCTTAGGAAGGATGTTGCCAATGGCGTAGGAAACCCAAGGACTAAACTTCCAACCTAATTTAGTATCTTCAGCAGGTACTCCTTCTAAATATTTTCCAACAGTTTCATCACTATTACCCGTACCGATACCATCAAGATAGCCAGCTGAATTCACTTGGTTAATCCACTGATAAGCGGTAAGCCCTACATCTAAGGCGCCGAGATCGTAACTAATCTTTTCATCAATCTGCCAAGCGATATCCTTATCAGAGAGGTTTTTGCTGAACGCTTCAACGGCCAAACCGAGCTTATCAATAGCCTTAAGAGAGACACCGAACCAGAACTGGCGTAACATAGTATCGCTGGCACGAGCACTGAGAGCTACCCTGAAAAGATCATGGTCGAATGCAGCGCCAATGGTATAATCAGCATAAAAAATCCCATCATCACTCGAACTCCCTGGGGTGTACTCAGAATTGATCTCATTGTCATCATTGATGTAGAGACCAGCACCCACTGTTAAACCACCAATAGGAGCAACCTGTACCAAGGCACCAAGGCCTTCCCCGGCATCGCCGTCCTCATCACCACCGGTGTTCCAAACGCCGTTGTCTATCTTACCAGCATAGAGATCAATTATGTCAATAAACTTATAGGATAAATATGCAAAGTCAAAAATACTATTAACACCAAGTTTTTTAGGTTCTTCCAATTTGAACTTTATTTTGGCGCCAACGTTTCCATTAGCATAATCAAGTACCAGCTGAGCACGGAGAGGAGCGCCATTGTCTGCATCATAGCTATAGAACTTAAAATCCTCATCCTTGGTTGTATCATTACTACTTGGTAAGTTTTCATTCTTCGATTCTAAATAACTCGATTCGAAGCCGGTGCTTACATCACCGCTCCACTTTAATTCCTGAGCGAAGGCTCCCATAGCCATCGCAAGGATCAATAAAACAACTAACATTTTCTTCATTTGATAGGACCCTCCTAGATACGACAAGAGCGAATATTCTACGAATACCCGTGATCTCTTTATGCTTTGCCTTTAGTATATCGGTATTAAATCAGAATTGTCAAGATTTTTAGGAGATTTTGATTTTTTTTCGAATTTTCCAAGCATTTGGCAATTCCTTATAATATAACGAATTAAGTTAATAGACGACCGAGTGGGGATAAAACGGTTAAAAAAAGGTATGCTTTTTTCCGCAAATTATGTGTCGGATTATTGTGAAATTGGGGATCATTCAGGGGCATAGCCCGAACTATGGTTCAGCAGCGCCTTCGGTAACTCCACCCCACAATTTTAGCTTACTGCGGTAGTTTCAATATATTATCCCGGCTTCCTGTAGCTTTCGTCTAAGCTCCTGGTTTTCCCGATCTTTTTCCGCCAGTATGGACTGGTATTTCGCTTTTGTTTCTTCCCGGCCTTCCTCCCGGCCTTCTTCTCGACCTTCCTCTCGCCCCTCTTCCCTTTGAATACGGCGTTCCTCTTTTACTGCCTCTACAAACCCATCAAAAAGCATATTACCCTCCTTCCCGGTAATTTGCATGGTCACCTCCCGGATTGTTTCTTCGGGGTATTCCAGGCGGTTTAACAGAACGGTTATGACATCATCTATCACTTTACGCAGGTTTTCCGGGATTTTCAATGCCCGTTTTGCAAAATATTCCCGGGGTATTTTACTCAGCACCGAATTCCCATCATGGGTTTTCAGCTGATCGATGAGCATGATTAGGGAAATGGTGTCGTTAAACCGGGTAAGATCCTCCTGGGTATACTGGTTTAGATTCACCAGTTCGTACTCAAACTTGGGGATGTACTTGTAAAATACCTCATTCAGATCAGTCCGGTTCAGAAAGTTCAGCTCCGCCGTCCAGGGACCGGGGCCGTCATAGAAGACCACCGGCAGTACCGGGGGATAGTGGAAGTCCTTGGTTGAGCTTATCCCCTTCGTTTTTTGATTTTCCTCCTTTTCGTAGTTGTCCAGGACCAGACAAATGTACTGCAGCATTTTGAAGCTGGACCGGAAATTAACCTTGGACTCATGCTCCACGATGGCGATAACGAAAAGGGGTGTTTTTCCCCTTAGGCTAATCCGCTTCACCGTGTCCGAATCCTGTCCGTCCTGGAATAGGGGCAGGAACCGTTCGGTGAGGTCTTCTATATCCTCCGCTTGGATATCCTTTAACAGGTCGATGGGTATGAAATCCCGCAGGAATTCCACAAAAAGTTGGTGATTGCCCAGGATAAGTTTAATACTGTTATCCCTGGAATGATAAATAACCATAAATGCCTCCTAACCGGGATTAGGGGGTACACGTGGATTTTGCTTTAGTGTTCTATAAAAAAACTTCCACCGGGATGGGTTTTCCGTCCGGACTGCGCAGGCCGGCGGCGCTCAATGCGGTTCTCAGGGAGGCGGCGCGCTCTTCAAGGATCGGCGCCGGCAGGGAGGATGCGGCGGGGTCCCCGGGGCTTGGCCGGGCCTTGCCGTAGATTTGGAAGGAGGCGATATGGCCTGCGGCGGCCAGTTCCAGGGCGAGGCGCTCCCAAGCTGCTGCTTCCACCGGCGGCGGGGGGGCGCCGTTTATGGCGCAAATCATGGTCTGGAGGGTAAAGGGGGCGGTACGCGAAAGGGCTTTTATTGCGGCGATTAAACGGTCATAGGGTACGGCGGAACGATCCATTTGGGCGTACCAGTCTTCGGTACCGGCGTCCAGTTTGAGCCAGATCTTCAAAGCCTCCGGACCGACGGCGGCGCGGCGCAGAAACTCAAAGGTTTCGTCCTTCAAGAGGCCCGTAGCATTGGTAATCAGTACCAGAGCCGCCTGGGGAACAAGCTCAGAGCGGATCCGGGCCGCCGCTTCCAGGGCTTCGGGAAAATGCGGGGAAACCGTGGGCTCCCCGTTGCCGGAAAAACAGATATCCCTCACCACTTCGGACCGGCTATGGGCCTCTGCAAGAACATCCCGCAGTGTTTCCGCCATGGTATCCACAGAAAAACTAATATCAGTTTGAAAAGGAAAAACTTCACAGTAGGGACAATCAAACGTACAAATCTTACGATCCGGAAAAAGATTGATCCCAACAGAAAGGCCCTTGGAACGGCGGGAATAAACAGGGTACACCATGGCGCCCCCCTCACGGCCGCGGTGATTTTCCACAGAACCGATAGTCATATAACCCTCCTGGAAACTATTCCGTTAAAATATACTACAAACCTTAGTCAAAAACAATCTCTCCGCAGGCTTTGAGAAAAGCGTCCATATCTTCATCGGTACCGATGCTGACCCGGAGGAAATCTACGATCCGGGGCTTGTTAAAGTGCCGGACCAAAATGCCCCGCTCACGGAGGGCGGCGAATAACTCCGGGCCGGGTTTTTTTGGAGAACTGACAAAAAGGAAATTCGCCCCCGAGGGGATCACCCTAAAGCCCAGGGCAATGAGGGCGGCGGCGGTCCGTTCCCGGGTGGCGATTACTTTTTGTGTTACCCCGTCATAATAAGCAGTATCCCTGATGGCAGCGGCAGCCCCGGCCTGGGCAAGACGGTCCAGGGGGTAGGAGTTGAAGGAGTCCCGGACACGGCAGAGCCCTTCGATGAGCTCCTCACTGCCTATGGCGAAACCGGCCCGGAGCCCCGCCAGGGAACCCATCTTTGAAAAGGTGTGGACCGTAAGAAGGTTGGGATACTCCTTTATATGGGGAACCGCCGACACATCCCCCGCAGAGCCGCTAAAGGCGGTGTACGCTTCATCAACCACCACCACCCGGTTCTGCTTTTTCTGATAGCCTGCCACTGCCAGTATGTCCCGGAGGGGCAGAGTCCGGCCGGTGGGAGCGTTGGGGTTGGGAAAGATCACCCCGCCGGAGGGCACGAAGTAATCATCACTATTGATAGAAAAATCCTCCGTCAACGGGATGGTACGGAAGGGGATATTCCAAAGCCCCGCATAGACCGGATAAAAGCTATAGGTAATATCCGGAAACAGTATTGGTAACGCAATGTTACTGTTGAAAAACGCCCCAAAAACAAAGGCCAGAACTTCATCGGAACCGTTACCCGCAAAGACCTGATCAGGCTTGACGCCGTACCGCGCGGCGACAGCCTCCCGCAGTTCCCGGCAGCCGGGGTCGGGGTACAGCCGGAGCCGGTCCCCCATGGCGGGGCCGTCGGAAAGAACATTCCGTATCGCCTCTATCACCTTTGGTGAGGGCGGATAGGGGTTCTCGTTGGTGTTCAGCTTGACAAACTGTCCGTCCCGGGGCTGTTCGCCCGGCACATAGGGGTCCAGTTTTTGAACGCGGTCGTTCCAATAGCTGCTCATTTTTTGTGCCTCCGGTCCAGTTCGTCCAGTACCTCCCCCACGTCAACACCGGCGCGGGTGATCAGGGCGGTGGTGAAGTACAAAAGGTCCGCCGCTTCCCAGACGATTTCGTCGTGGGTTTTGGCGGTACAGACTTCCTCGGCTTCCTCCATCACCTTTTCCCGGACCAGTTCGTCGTCCAGGGTGGCGGTGTAAGAGCCCGGGGCGGGACTGCGGAATCGTTCGGCGATAATGGCCTGGAGGTATTCCCAGGTGTAGCGGCGGCCGGTCTCAAAGCAGGTCCAGGCGCCGGTGTGGCAGACGGGGCCTCTGGGCTCCACCACGGCGAGAATGGCGTCCCGGTCACAGTCGGCACGGAGACGCAGCAGTTTTAGTGTGTTTCCGGAACTCTCGCCCTTCATCCAGAGTTTGTTACGGGTGCGGCTGTGGAAACAGAGACTGCCCCGCTTGAAGGTTTCGCTCAGCGCTTCCCGGTTCGTGAAGCCGGTCATCAGGACCTGGCCGTCGGGGGACTGGGCTATTACCGGGAGAAGCGCCGCGGCATTTTCCGATGAAGCGGCTTTCTTCCAGTTGAGGGAGGCGATAAAGGCATCGGCGAGTTTTATTTTACCCGTATAGAGGGCCATACCCAGCTGAACATCACAGTTACGGGCGGCCAGGGATTCGATTTCTTCCAAGGTGGAAACCCCGCCGGCGGCGGTAATACCGCAGGAAACGGCTCCCCGCAGTTTTTCTACCGGGCCCAGGTCAATGCCGGTCATGGTACCTTCCCGGTCCACGCAGGTAAAGAGGAGTTCCGATGCGTAGGGCTCCACCGCCTTGGCGCTTTCAATAAGATCCAGCCCGGTTGGAGTTTTCCAGCCGTCCACTACGATTTCGTAGTTTCCCGTTCCATCACTCTGGGAATCTTTGATTCCCGAAGCGTCCACCGCAACGATCACCCGCTCCCGGCCAATGGCCTTAACCAGGGCTTCCAGAAAAGGTATATTGACGGTGAATTCTCCCCCGCTCATACCGGCCCCTTTCTTGGCGGGGTTACGAAACACCGAGGAGCCCAGGATAATTTTCTGTGCCCCAAGGCTTACCAATTCCCGCGCCTGTTCGGGGGTCCTGATCCCCCCTCCCACCCGGCACTGTGCCTTGCGGAACAGGGGTTTGATAAGATCCGCATTGCTTCCCTTACCCATGGCGGCGTCCAGGTCGATCACCGCCACTTCACCATAGCGGTCGAATTCCGCGGCTAACTCTTCCGGGTTGTCCCGTTGTAACACCAATTCTGAACCCTGTTTTAGCTGAACGACCTTGCCGCCCTGCACATCTATAGAAGCGATTACCATCTGACACACACTCCTTTTGATTCGGCGTATTTCTTTATTTCCGGTATGGTAGTTTTCCCAAAATGCAGCAGCGATGCTACCAGAGCAGCATCAGCGTTACCCCATTGATCGCCGCTCTGTTCCCCGGGGGGCAGCAATACGTTAGCAATCTGGTCCAGGGTCCCCGCCCCACCGGAGGCTATCACCGGAACCGGGACAGCTTCCAGGATGGTCCGGGTCAGTTCCAGATCGTAGCCCTCCCCGGTACCGTCGGCGTCGATGGAGTTGAGGAGTATTTCCCCCGCGCCCAGTTCCACCGCCCGTATCGCCCACTCCACCGCATCAAACCCCGTGTCCTCGCGGCCGCCGTGGGAATAGGCATGCCAGTAGGGTTTACCGCTGGGGGTAGTTCCGGCACGGGCGGCGTCTATGGACAGTACCACGCACTGGCTCCCGTAGGCCCTTGCCATTTCGGTAAGGAGGCCAGGGTTCTTCAAGGCCGAGGTACAGACCGAAACCTTGTCCGCACCGGCGTTCATGGCTTCCCGCATATCCTCCACGGTACGTATGCCGCCGCCCACGCAGAGGGGTATGAACACTTCCGCCGCCACCTTGCGGACCACGTCCAGCAAAGTAGCGCGGCTCTTATAGGAGGCGCCAATGTCCAGGAAGGTAAGCTCGTCCGCCCCTTGATCGTTGTAGCGCCGGGCCAGTTCCACCGGGTCTCCGGCGTCCTGTATACCCTTGAACTTTATTCCCTTAACCACCCGGCCATCGTCTACGTCCAGACAGGGAATTATTCGCTTGGCTTGCATATAAACGCCTCCTTTACTTGGCCCAGTTTTCCAGCAACTTCAGTCCCAGGGCGCCGGACTTTTCGGGGTGGAACTGGACGGCGGCTAGGGCGCCCCGCTCCACAACGGAACAGTAGCGGACATAGTATTCGGCCCAGGCGGCTGCGGCGGAATCATTATTCGGGACCGTATAATAGGAATGTATATAGTAGAAAAATGAATTTTCCGGCAGGTCCCGGAATAGTTTGGAGCCGGATCGGGCCTGGGTTTGGTTCCAGCCGATTTGGGGGACCTTGCGGCCGGGGAAGCGCTTTACCGTACCGGGGATCACCCCCAGGCCGGGTATGGGCTTACCATCAACCGGAGGTGCCTCCTCGGAGGAGTCGAACAAAAGCTGGAGGCCGATACAGATCCCCAGGAAGGGCTTATCCGCCTGTATCCACTCCCGCAAGGCCGCTGCGTAACCGGACTTTTCCAGGGAGGCCATGGCGGTGGCAAAGTGGCCGTCACCGGGGAAGAGGATCTTTTCGTAAGGCGCTTTAGCGCCCCCCATGCCGCCGGCTAACTCCTCCGGACCCTTAACAAAGCTGCTTTTATGTCCCAGCTGTTTCAGGGCGTTCATCACCGAACCCAGATTGCCCGCGCCATAGTCAATCACCCCTATCATGCCAATACGCCCTTTGTGGAGGGGATCAGGTCCGGCAAGCGGGGATCAATTTCCGACGCCTCCCGGAGCGCCCGGGCTGCGGCCTTGAACAGCGCTTCTATTTTGTGGTGATCGCTCCTGCCCCGGAGTATGTCCAGGTGCAGGGTTACTGCCGCCGCCGAAACAAAGCCCTGCCAGAAGTCCTCAATGGTATCGGTCTGGAATGTGGACGCCGCAGCGGAGCTGGAAGCAGAACCGGCGGGAGCCGACACCAGGGGTATCCCCGAAAGCTGGGCGTCAAATACCAGGAAGGCCCGGCCGGAAACATCCACCGCTGCCCGGGACAGGGTTTCGTCCATGGGGTAGAGACAGCTCCCTACCCTGCGTATCCCCCGCTTTTCCCCCAGGGCTTTAGCAAAACACTGCCCCAACACTATTCCTGTGTCTTCCACCAGGTGATGCTGATCCACCTCCAGGTCTCCCCGGGCCCGAACATCCAGATCAAACAAGCCGTGCCGGGCAAAGGTATTGAGCATATGCACCATAAACCCGATAGGATAATCCAGTTTCGCCTCTCCGGTCCCGTCCAGGTTCAACCGTATGGTAATATCCGTCTCCCGAGTCGCCCTGGTAATCTCCGCAATCCTCGCCATCATTCACCCCCTATTCTCAAGGAACTACTTTCCGTAAATCATATTCCACAATATCCACGGCGCCGAGTCTTTTTAAGCGGGGGATAATATCCGGAACTTCGTTTTTCCTTACCGCAATCTTCACCGCGTACCCCTCATCCCCATAGAGGGGCGCCACGGTGGGACTCTTCATGGCGGGAAGCCCGGCAACAAGCGCCGGGAACCGGTCCTTGGGGACATTCATTTCCAGCATCACCCTATCCCGGCCGTCCAGCACCGCCTTAAAAAGCATGGCCAGTTCTTCAATGCGCGACCGTTTTTCCGGATCCCCCATGGCCGCCCGGGAAGCCACAAAGCGGGTAGAGGATTCCAGAATTGTAGCGATGATCCGCAGGCCGTTATCCTTCAGGGTTTGGCCCGAGGAGGTATTGTCGATGATCATATCCGCATCGTCCGGAGGGAAAACCTCGGTAGCCCCGTACGTACGGAGTATGCGGTAGTTGTAGCCCCGGCTTTTAAGCCAGCCTTCGGCGATGTTCACATATTCCGTAGCCGCCGCCAGCTTCTTTGTTTTGAGGCTATCGTCGTCCAGCCCTATGGGAACCGCCGCCACGATCCGCACCCGGTCTAAGCCCAGGTCAAGCAGCTCCACCACATCGGCGCCGCTCTCCTTAATCCAGTCGACACCGGTAAACCCCGCATCGTGGCTCCCCATTTCCAGCAATTCCCCCACATTCTGGGGCTTCATGATCTTGGCATCCAGCCAATCGGCGATCACCGGCCTATAGGTCCGGTCCGCCAGGTAAATGGGGAACCCAGCCTCGGTAAAGAGCCTGGAAACATTGTCAAAAATCCGTCCCTTGGGGATCAAAATCCGCAGCTTATCCATATTTTTCTCCAAAAAAAAACCGTGGACTCCGGAGAATCCACGGTTATTACCGTTTTAACGCCTATAAGGCGCCGGACTCCGGGGTGAGTGGGTATCCCTGATGATGATGGTGGTCCAAAGTCCTGTACATATTTCGAGTTTATCTAATATTTGTTATCTGTGTCAATATGTGTTTCCATATTGATACAGATATCTCTATCGGCAAAAACGGGCGGGGGGAGGGGTGTACCCGGCTTCATGTGCGTGTAGAGTCTGCTTGCGGAGCCCAGTAGGTCTCCTCCAGCAGGGAATTCCACATACATGAAGACGGGTACACCCCTCCCCCCGCCCGCCTTTATCGGCTGGATAATGGCCAAAACTACGCTTAAACTTAATTGCCAAACTTCTACGAAGCGCCTTGCACGGATGCGTGGTGTGCTTTTAGTTTTTTCTGGATTCAAATTCTTTTATTTTATGTCTATTATACAGGTTAACCGCTTTAAATAGACTTTCCTGTCCTGACGGCAAAATAAAGGTGCCAATTAATTCGGTAACTAAACCACCCAACATTACGCCAAGTGATATTTGTACATTTTGTAAATAGGTATCAGAATCAGAATCATTATTTAATGCGAATAATGGATAATAGGCGCCACCCAAGACAACAGCTAAACCGCCCCACATTAAAATATTACCCGCTATATTTTTCCGATGATACGAATCATAATATTCCTTAGTATCTGCGTATTGGTTAAATGCCAAAACCATATTTTTATTTATTCCAAATAATGTTGCTGAATTAATATTTTGCAAAGTAAGATTCAATCCGCCAAGCACATTATAATCCCACCGGAATAATTCAGTATCATAAAATACCGTTAACTCATTATTAGCCGATATTACATCTTCCTGAGCATAAAGACCCAAGCTAATCATTATTACCATGAAAAATGCAACACCTGTTTTTTTCACAATAATTCCCCCTGCATATTACCAATGCCTCTTCCATAATATAATCAAACCCAACATTAATGTATATATTCCCTTAGCGGGCGTCAGCCCCTCCCCTCCCACCCCGGCATGCGAAGCCATCTGAGAAATATCCTTCTTCGTACTATGTGACATAGGCGGGCGGGGGGAGGGGTACACCCGGCTTCATGTATGTGGAATTCCCTGCTGGAGGAGACCCGAAGGGGCTCCGCAAGCAGACTCTACACGCACATGAAGCCGGGTGCACCCCTCCCCCCGCCCGTTTTTGCCGATAAGTCCGAAAAAAGGGTATTCCTCCGATATTGGTACTGGAAAATTTCCTGCCAATATGATTAAGTAAAACATAATAACGGAGGCGTCCATGTCTGCGATTTTTCAGCGCCGCTCAGTGCGGAGTTATCTGCCCAAACCGGTGGAAAGCGACAAAATAGAACGGCTTCTTCGGGCCGGAATGGAGGCCCCCTCGGCCCATAACCGGCGGCCCTGGGAGTTTTTGGTGATTACCGATAAGGCGGATCGGCAGGCTATTGCCGATATGAGTCCCTACGCCAAAATGATGCCCTCCGCTGCGGCGGCCATCGCGGTCTGCGCCAACCTCGACCTTGGCGGGGGCGGTGACCTTGAGGATACCTGGTGGGTCCAAGACCTGGCGGCGGCTACGGAAAATATCCTTCTGCAGATTGTGGAGGAAGGGCTGGGCGGCGTATGGCTCGGCTGGTATCCCGATAAAAACCGGGTCGGAGCCTTTTCGCAGCGCTTCGGTCTGCCGGGCAATATTGTTCCCTTCGCGGTGATCGCCCTGGGATATCCTGACCCTGAAAAAGTACCGGAAAAGAAGGATCGCTTTGATCCGCGCCGGGTCTATTATGGTGCATATGGCAAACAGAAATAGCAAAAAAACTATTGTAATTGTGGACGGTATGGGCGGTGGTATAGGGGGCCAGCTGATAGTCAAGATCCGGGAACTTATTGAAACGGAATGGCCCGGGGCGTGGGATATCATTGCCCTGGGGACTAATTCCGCCGCCACAGAACGGATGGTTAAAGCCGGCGCTCACCGGGGGGCTACGGGAGAAAACGCAGTAAAAGTATCGGTCTGCCTGGGAAATTTTATCCTCGGCCCCATCGGCATTGTATTGGCCAACAGCCTCATGGGGGAGATAAGCGCCTCCATGGCAGAGGCAATCCTTGCCGCGCCGGGGGAAAGAATTCTTATCCCCATACAGCAGGATCATTTTATCTTGGCGGGGTTTGATCCACTTCCCCTGGGAAAAATGATTGAACGGGCGGTGGAAATTCTCAAAGAACGGATGATCAGTTTTGCTAAGGAGCAATAATTCATGAAGCTTACTATTAAGCGGATTTCCCTAAAGGATATTTACCGTCCGGATATTAAATATTTACGTTTCCTCGCGGTCCTTCTCTTTACCGGTATCTCCTACGGCCTGTACCGGGGCATACAGGATAATTACCTGGCGGAGCTGGTCCATATCACCAACTTTGAACGGGGGGTGGTGGAATTCTTCCGGGAGATTCCCGGCCTTCTGGTGGTGGTGATATTCGCGGTACTGTACCGCCTCTCGGAAAACCGGATATTCAAGATCGGTTTATGTTTCATGACCCTGGGCCTCATTTGTCTTCTTTTCGCGGGAACCGGGAAGTTCATTGTAGTACTTTTCATGGTACTCTACAGTCTGGGTGAACATATCGTACTACCCCTGCGGAGTACCATATCCATGCATCTGGCAAAAAAAGAAACCGGCGGCGCAGCCCTGGGTGTAGCCGGCGCCCTTGATAATGTGGGGAGAATTACCGGGTTTATCCTGGTATCGATACTGTTCCTCATCTTCGCCCGGTTTGGATACAAACGGAATGATCTACTCCCCTTTAAAGTAATATACGGCGTATCCGTAGTTTTTATGATCGCCACAATAATCTTCGTATTGCCCCTGGAGGAAACGCAGAACAAAGCTCCGCGCCGACGTTTTTACTTTGCTAAAAAGTTTACCAAGTTCTATATGCTGGAAGTTTTTTACGGCGCCCGGAAGCAGGTCTTCCTCACCTTTGCGCCCTACGTACTGATCCTCCAGTACGGCGCCGATGCATCGGTCATCGCCATGCTTATGGCGATCAGCGCCGCCTTCGGTATCATCTTTAATCCCCTGATAGGAAAGCTCATCGATAAGGTGGGGTATAAGTTTATCATGGTTACCGATACCCTCATCCTGGTGGTGGTCTGTTTCTTCTATGGTTTTGCCCACCGGATTTTTCCCCCGCACATCGCTTTTAAAGTGGTCTATGCAAACTACATCCTGGACGCCATTATTTCCCTGGCTAGTATGGCCAGCAGCGTTTATGTTCGGGATATTGCCTCCAGCCAGGAGGAGGTTACCGCCACCATTTCCACGGGCATATCGGTAAACCATGTGATCAGCATCTTTATCGCCCTTATGGGGGGCTGGATATGGAAAGTTACCGGCATCGAGGTACTCTTTTCCCTCTCCGCCGTCCTGGGTATCCTCAACAGCATCTATGCGGCGACCATTAAGAAACCTTCGTTGACGGAAGAACCCTGAAATAGTATGACGGACATAGGAGCATTTTCATGCCGACACCTGAACAAACATTAGATAAAAAATACCAAGGTCTGTTGGCCATGATTGCCGAAAGAGCAGCCGGGCCCTGGATATTTTTACCCGCATCGCCGAAGCGGAAGCCCATGTGCACGGGACGGCGGTGGAGGATGTAGCCTTCCACGAAGTGGGAGCCCTGGATTCGATCATTGATATTGTGGGAGCCGCAATCTGCCTGGATCTATTGAGACCGGATCGCATCACCTGCTCGGAAGTCGAGCTCGGGGGCGGTATGGTCCGCTGTGCCCATGGCCTGCTGCCCGTACCCGCGCCGGCCACAGTAATCCTAACCCGGGGTATGCCGGTTAAAACCGGGGGCTTTCCGAAAGAGATGACCACCCCCACCGGAGCGGCGATCCTTGCCTCCTCTGTGGACGAATTTATCAGCGCCGCAAGTTTCCGGGAACTGAAAACCGGATACGGCATCGGGACCCGGAAGATGGATAAGCCCAATCTGCTCCGGGTTTCCTGGCGGGAAGAATCCGCCGCCGGTGATACCGGGACTAAAGCCCCTGGAACTGTAGTTCCCTGGAAAACCGAAGAACTGGTTCTGATGGAAGCCAATATCGACGACATGACCGGTGAGGCCCTGGGCTTCCTTATGGAGAGCCTCTTTGCCGCAGGAGCCCTGGATGTCACCTTTACCCCCTGCATGATGAAGAAGTCCCGGCCGGGAACTATTGTCTCGGTTTTGACCGGGCAGGAAAAGCTCAATATGCTCCGGGAAACCCTGTTTCGCGGCTCCACCACCATCGGCTTCCGGGAGAATACGGTACGGCGGCTTTCCCTGCGCCGGGAAGAGGAAAAACTGGACGCCGAGTATGGCGAAACGCAGCGGAAAACCGTGTACTACGGCGTAGAAAAGCTACGTTCGAAGGTCGAATTTGAAGACCGTGCCCGGCTTGCCCGGGAACGGGGCATAAGCCTGGAAGAAGCGGAAAGGATCATCAACAATGGATTCGCCGGAAAATAAGGACGATGAAACTTTAGATTGACAGCCGCCGGCGCCTCGGACCTCCCCATCACCAAGGAGGCAGCCTTTCCGCCCTGCTGGGCATATTCACCTCCTACGCTCCGGGTATCTCGGTGGTAAACATCGACAACGGCTTTGGCAGGGGTATCAGGCGCGGAACTGCATTAAAAGTTTCCACTTATGGCCCGCGGGCTTGACATATTTTTGCCATTTCGGATATACTATTTGCATCATTCCCCTGTAGCTCAGTTGGCAGAGCAAGTGGCTGTTAACCACTGGGTCCGTGGTTCAAACCCGCGCGGGGGAGTCTGTAGCCCATCCTTTCGGATGGGCTATTTCTTTATATGGCAAAGAATTAGTTCATCAGGTCAATTCTGACATATTTTAAAAACATGTCAGAAAAGTGACCAGAAAGCCCCTGACAACAGAACTGTCAACAAACTGTCAACAAAGTGTGGAGGTTTGTATGGCGGTTAAGATCGGGAAATATCACCTTTTCCAGCGTCGGCAGGATACCGGAACATTCTGGTATTACTGGTTTGAAGATGACGAGGGTAAACGAGTCCAAAGGGCTTGTGGACATGGATGCGAAAGTAAACGTGATGCAGCAACTTTCATTGAAAATCTGTTACGCATGGATCTTCTGGAAGAAAAGCGAAAGATTGAATTACGGACAAAGACCCTCTCAGACTTTGCCCAAGGAATGTTCCTTGACGGAGCTCCTCATTTAGCGCGATGGAAGGCTAAAGGTAAAATCCTGAAACCACAAACCATTGCACAGCATCGGCGACATCTGGTTAATTATCTCCTGCCTAAGTTTGGCAGATTGACCTTGGATAAGATCAAGCCGACTGCCGTTGAAGATTATCTTTTGGAAAAAGAACTCTCCAACTCCTGCCGAAATACCATTCTCTACACCTTGCAACTGATCATGCGGGAAGCCAAAAGGGATGGACTTATCGAAATGACGCCGGAATTTGAACCTTTTAAAAGGACCGGAAAACGGCAAGATATTCTATCCAGTAAGGAACTAACTTCACTTTTCCCATTTGATGAAAAAGAACTCATCGAGATATGGAAACGTCCTGACGATATGCGGAAGGAACAAGACTGGATAGCGCTGATGTTTGGAACCCTCTTTTGTGTAACGGTCTCTGCTGGTTTGCGTTCCGGGGAAATCCGGGCACTCCATAAAGAGCAAATAAGTATCCCCAATAGTGGTTTGGTGATAGACCGGGCCGTAGATGAGCGAGGACAGATAGGATCACTCAAGAAAGCTACCGCCGAAGATCCACGAAGCCGGGCAGTTATTATTCCCGAAATCACCTTGAAGATGCTAGAACGCTGGCTGGACAGAGTACCAGAAGTTCCCGATTATCCCGGCCTTGTATTTCCTTATCACGGGAAGCCCATCGCCAACTATTACATCCTTGATCGATTCCAGTTTGGCCTTGATCGCTTAAAAATAGACCATGAGACACGGCGGCTTACCGTCCATTGCCTTCGGTATACCTATAATACCCGGATGCGGACCCTGCTTTCGGAACAGGTCTTGCGGGAGTTTGTCGGGCATCGTTCTGTAGCCATGACGGATCACTATGATAATCCGATTCTAGCCGAGCGTTTAATCGCCTATCAGGGTGTACGGCCATCTGTGGAACAATTTTGGGGTAAATCCGGATAGAACAAAAACCAGTGGGTAGTCTGGAAGCCACCCACTGGTTTAATTATCTGAATTCGCCTTATCTTATCTTATATTAAAGAATATTAATATAATATTCTGTTATATTTATACTGACATATTATTGCATTTTTAGACATATTCGTCTATATTTAAATCATGGATATTCATATCAACCACCTTTTCTCAGGAAAAAAACATGGACAGAGATGAAAAAATGGCCGATGCCCGGATACGGGCAGAAGCAGAGCTAAAAACCAGAACTGAGAGGTTCTTGGATGAGCTTCAAATCCGCCACAGTTCGTTTAAAAAATTATACGAGAATGGACATACCCATGAGGTCGTGAAGACCTTCGGTATCAGTTATGGCGCTTTTTATAAGCTTATTGAGCGGATGCCAGGAGGAGGAGGATTATACAATAACCCTATACTACTCCGGGCAGTTCTGCATGATGCCGGATATCCGGCAAATTACCTGTTTGAGACAGAGGATGAAAAGCCGTTAAAGGCGGAACTAGTCTTAGGCCCGGGTACGGCAGATGAAGTTCGGCGTATCGTATCTGAAGCCGTACGCAATTCTTATATAAAACCGATGAGACAGCTAGGAATTAAGCGGCGGATAAATGCTGCATTTGTAGTTTTAACAATTACGCAAATACTTAGAAAGAATGAAAATTATGCCAATGCCATATGCATCCTTTTTTTCTCATATTCAAAATCAAATCTAGCTTCATATCCTCATGGTCGAATTAAGTCCATAGATGCCATCGACAATCTTATCCGATTTCATTTTTTAAACTGGTCTTCTGAGCAATATACGTTACTTGGCAGTGTATTGGTATTAGCATATTTACTTTTTGAAATTGCCCGGATCACATATTCATTGTTAACATATACAGAAAAATCAAAAAATAAACAAGAGGAATTACAGCCTGAAATATTAGGGTTTGTATTTGATAATGAAAATACCAAAAGAAACATTCGAAGTAAAATAGTATCGATTGAAGATACATTTTCCAGTGTCATCACTAATATCACAAATAGAAATGAATTTCCAAATTTTGTAATACCGAGTCATTCAATTAATTTTGCTATAGAATTGCTAGCAAAATTATTGTCATTTGAATATAAATATCCTAATAATTTCTTTACGATAAATGGAGATACTATAAATATGTTCAAATATTTTGTTGATTTACCAACCGATGTTACATTTCACAGCTATATTAATGTTACCGATGAGTTACTTTTATTATACAATAAGATTTTTAATTGTTTAACTGATTTCAATGATGACTTAACAGGTGGAAGCATTGTGTTACCTCCACCTGTTAAAAGCTAATTCGCTTCTAACCCAGTAACAACATTATTGTCAAATGATAATGCCGGTATCTGTAGATGGCTATAATGCGCCGTCATTTTCGCAGAATGTCCTGTAATCAGTCTCACGGTCTCCGGATTCATACCAGATTCAAGCAGCAGAGTATTAAAGGTGTGCCGATATGAATGAAAGCTAATATTCCGCTTTTCTTTTATATCCGGTTTGATACCGATTTTGCCCAAAGCCTGCCAAAAATACCGATACACCGTTTTATGGTCATAGGGTTGTTTACCATTACTGGCTGAAAAGATGAATTCCGTCTGATTGCTCTGAGATAGTCTATCTAACGCTTTGAAAAGTTGTTGCCCTATTGGTATAACTCGTGTTTTCCCAGTCTTGGTCCCCTTAAGCCCGTCCAAACTGTTCCAAGAGTGACTGACCAGAATTCTGTAATCATGAATATCACACATTCTGAGCGCAAGGATTTCCCCAAGTCTCATGCCAGTTGCTGCAGCGACATAGTTAAGTAAATAATGCCGGTCATTGGGCCACAGGTTTGATTTTTTGTCAACCTTAAATAATTCCGTCAATTCTTCCTTACTGAGTGTGCCTTTCTCACGGGTAATTACAAAAAACGAGCGTAACTTTTCAGCCGGGTTTATTTCGATTACCCCTTCCCGTTGAGCATAACCAAACATCGCTTTTATTACCGCTATAACATGGTTCCGTGTTTTGCCATTAATCCCACGAGTTGAGAGGTTTTTAACAAACCGTTCTAAATCTAATGCCGAAATGTTTTTGATAATAGTATCTTTAAATTCCGGCATAATAATAGTAGAGAGTATTGTACGCTGTTTCTGTGCCCAGGTTTTTGAATAGGAATAGCCTCTTTGTAGTTTATCTGAGATATACGGACATTCATCATACAGAAAGAAATCTTTAAAATATGCCAAGAAGTTACTATGCGAAGATGACAAGAGTAGTCCTTTTAGTTGCAGACTGCGGCAGTATTTTACTGCCTCATCCCAATTAAGCTTCCCGGTACTTTTATAATATCGTTTTCCTGATTCATCATAGGTCCAATAATAAAAAATTGCTTTGTCTCCCACCTTTCGTTTAAATATGCCAAACTCACCATTTCTGGGTCTCACAACCGTCTCCTTTGACTTTCGCCATTCGGTTGTTGCTTGGGATATATTCTTTTATATATTTGGAAACAAATAACAGCGGAGCAAAGATCTCTATATAGTCTTTGCTCTCAATGACCCCCTATTAAGTCCCCGTCTTATTTTTTTCCCCCTGTATTGCAAGGTTGACCAGTTCCTGAATGTTACTTTGTCCAATAGATGCACCTTTTGAAGCATTTTCTTCCTTTCTTTTTTCCCTGAAAAATTGCGCCTTGATAAATCGCTGCATAGTCTTCCTTGCATCGTCATTCGTTGCATTTTTGGCGGCATTCACAGATTCAGTTTTTTTGAGTTCCTTACCTGTATAACGTTTACCAGCTGATTCTGCCTTCTTTACGATTTGTTTTAACCTCTTATTGTCTCGACCCGTAACTTTGACATTATCCTTAAAGTACAAACCATACTGAACCGCTAAATATGGTGTGAATCGTTTAATCACTTCACTATATGGACCACGAAGATTTTCAATAGATAAGTACTTACAATTCCGGCTGGTTAGGCGAAACTCAAGCCGCGTCTTAAAAGGCCAATTGTCAATATTGGTGCGTTTGATGTGGTTATCTTTTTTGTTTTTTTCGTTCTTATCATACACAATCCCGATAGATTTTCGTTTATTTTTCTTTCCTTTGTTATAATCGGGAGTGTAGTAGCCTTTATCAAACTTTACTAAATTACCTTCTTCATTCATTGTAATGTGGCATGGCCGAAGGTCAAAGTAAAATTCGATTTCCTGAATACCTGTAACAAAATAGTCAAGGTGCTCTGTAACAAAATAAGGAGTTAACGAATTGTTGAAAAAAGTTATTATACCCCTCTTTATCAATTCGCATATCGCGATCACAATATTAGTTCGATAATCAACTAATAGATTCATGAACTCCGCTTCTATAGCTAAAGAAGCAAAGACCCCGCACCGATGAAGCGTTAAATGGTTATGGGTATCAACATGGGGAAGCTCATCCTGGCAATTTAGCCAAATTGGATTAAGCGTCACCTTGATTTTATCGATACCTTCAATGTCAATTGGAAACATCATTTTTTACCCTCCTGTCGTTTTGATTTTACCCAACGGTCAAGTCTACTCCGTTCAAACACCACGCGCCCTGCGAGCTTTGAACTCGGAATTATACGCTGATGTATATACGAATACACTGTACTTGTGGCAAGCGATAAATATTCTGCCGCTTGTTTTACACTAAAATAAGTTTGCTTCATTCAATCCTCCTGTAATTTTAATTCGGTCGATTTTTAATGTGATATCTATTTCACGGCCATAATAATGTACATAGAGTTTATAAATATTGGTGGAATTATTTCTGCAGGGTTTGTTTAAAAAGATAGAAATTAATAGGACATAAGAATGGAGAGGCTATTACACGAGTGGATGTTTCCTTTGGAAGATATAACAATCATTCGTCATAAAGCATGAACTTGGGAATATTATCGAAACATTGCAATGACCATCTACTAATAAAATATTTTGGGGGAAATATCACTCATTTCCCTAAAATGAATAAGTATTCTTTTTATTACAATTATTCATTTGAGGATTCCATATAGGAAATAGGATGACATGAAAACCCAACGACCTTAGCAGATTTCCCTAGCGATAATTTTTTAATCCCGCAAATTTTAAATACAATTATAAGTTAAGTAACGGTAACGATCAGGATATTTTTCGATATAAGCATGAATTATTTAGTAACCTATCAAAACTCAACTCCAAACGGTTTTAGTAGGGTTTGGAAGTCTAGTATTGAACCCGGCTATCGCGTTCGATATTCCAGCTGCCGCAATGAGGACATTTCTTACCAAGCGGCCAACTAAATATTCCCAGCATAGGGACTTTCCTAATAAAACCCAGAGTACAATCGTGGCATCGATAAATAATAGTCATCCCCGGTATTTGAGGAATAATCTGCATCTGTTTGTACATAATAAGCCTCATTTCCTATAAGATACTCCATGGAAATGATAAAAAGGTCGTTTGTCAATGGACGTCAATGCAAATATGATGCGGTATATTAACCAATAGTCAAAACACTTGTTATAAACTCATTTAAATTAATTATTGTATTTGAACATCGGGTAACCTTGCCGGGTTACTCAATTATTGTCTGAGCGTTATTTATTTTTCATCAAATTCAATTACCATAAATATTTTTTAGCATTTGAAAAACTTTCTTAAATTCGTGGTATTTGCTCCAGCTGTGATTGGTTAAGCTGAGCGAAACATCATTAATGTTTTAGGCATAATTAAGCTTTGACGCATTAGCGATAATATCGGTTAGGTTAACGCCTTTTTAGCTACCGTCTATCTATTACACCGCTAAAACATTTTTCTTCCCAAAAAATATTCTGATTTTATTCTTTATATATTCTAAAAAATAGACAAGATATGTCTTTCGAAATATTTTTCGTATTTTTCCAACATTTGGAATAATAATTTTTTCTCTATTTAAAATCGCTGTTGCAAATATTGGCTCGAGTTTTTTATATGCAAATTGAGATTGTATTACCCTTTTATTGCAATAGCCACAGCCACTTTGATACATCTGTTCAAGCCATTTAGGTGTTATTGTATCTGATATTTTGCTTGCAATTTTATTTTCAAATTCATCCTCGGTTATCATATAATCAGTTGCTAACTCTACAATGGAATCCTGCGCAAGTAAGAACATTATTTTTGCATCGTCTTCGCTAATCAGATCAAACAGTTTCTTTGCTCCTATTGCTGAACCTACACCAATTCCAATTCCACCTAAAATACCACCGATAATACCACCAGCAACATTACCAATTATAGGTATTGTAGAACCAAGAGCTGCTCCAACAATTGCACCGCTCCATGCACCAAGTGCTCCACTGGCAACTCCGGTGATATTTACTGTAAGATTTTTTATAAATTGTTTCCATGATATTTTTTTGCTTATAAGCGCTTTGTAAAAATCAGGCATGGTCATAACAACCGTTGTTACTGTCGATGTAACTAAATTAGTGCGCAGTAACTTTATTACTGCATTTTTTGCCGCTGCTCCGGCTAATTGTTTCCCTAGTATAGCTGTTGCAAGTTTATGGATGATTTTTTTACCGATTTCACTTTTATACAACTGATCAATTATACGTTTTGAAATACTTGAAGTAAATACAGCAAAACTTCTGCCCATTGTCGTTCTTAAAAATTGTTGTGTCAATACACCGACACCGAGAATAATACCACCACTTTTTAACCCCGCTGTCGCCGATAATTTTAAGGCATCCTTTTGGGACATACCATTCCACACGCAACTTGCATATTGTATTACAAAAGAAATACCGAAAGCACAACCGGCTGTGATACTCTGCGTTTTAATATCAAAAAGCAAAGAATCAATGTTGCCTGCTCTTGCGATATTCCGCGCTTGTTGGTATGTTACGTCACCCTGCTTGATAAGTCTTTTAGCTTCATTTTCAGCGTCATGAGGATTGCTTCCGGGAACTTTTCCTTCACGAATTTTTTTTGCCATTTCTTTTATGGCTTCTTCGTATTGGTCTTTGGGAACTTCCACAACTTGACCTTTATATCTAAATTGACCAGTTTCTTTATCAAATACCGCATTAACGGTATTTTCGGCTGTGTCATAGTATTTTGTTTGTATATATTGTGTATTCCCCTGTCTATCGGTGACAATTCTGTCGGCGCCATCTTTCTTGTTTGAGAGACCAATTTTATCTACTTTTTTTCCCCGTAATCTGTCATCCAACGCATTTGCATCTTCAGCAGAAAATCCATGCCCTGTTTTTTGATTTTTATATTTTACCCACTGTAAATTTTCAGTTTCTCTTGCCGATCCCACAGAAAAAGTGCCTTGCTTTCCTGCTTCAATTGCATTTTTTTTGCTAAACATTATTTTATCCTTTTCAATACGCTATATGTGTATATAGCACGGTCGTAACAAAACTTGACAGTTTTAATTAGAGTTTTTGAATATTTTCTTGAATTTTATTAAAAAAGACTCTCAGTGTACGGCTTGCGTCTGATTCAAGTTTGTCGAAAGCGGCGGCAATATCTTTTTGGCTGGGAGTATCTTCTACAGAAGTGTATTTTTTAAGCATATCATAATCTATAAATGAATAATTTTGGTTAAGATTGGGAATTTTAACTAAAGCATCAAATAATTTTAGCGTTAGAAGTTTTTGTAGATATGGTTTTGTTTTGTCTAATCTTCTTATAAATTGAATCTCAATTGACCTAAGCAATTTTTCTGTATCATCAAATAGTAACGCATCTGATTCTTCGTAATGTGATTGAGTTGTTTCGTAGATGTTATCATGTTTTTTACCATCAGAATCTTTTATTATATGGTCGGGCTCATTGTAAAATTTACTTGCCTCATCCATTTGAAATTCATGTACTAGGTGTGATATAGATCTTTTTAGATAGTGTATAAAAAACACATCTTTATTGGGATCAAACTTTTTCAAGCAATCATAAATACACTTGAATATTTTATCATCACATTCCTCGAATGTCCTCATTGACTTTTCTAGACTTGGATACCAGTAGTACCTACAATAATTCCAAATATTGAGTACGAGTTTTCCTTTTGCACTCTCTTTTGCCGCTTCCATGCTATCACCGGAAATAGTAAAATACGGAGACTCATTAATTTCTTTTTCAAGTCCTTCTTTGCTGTGTATCAAGGATTTTCCTATAATGCAAAAAAATCAGCGAGCATTTTTGAAGCCGTATCTTTGCTTCTGTCCTGCATCGCGCCAATTAATTTTTGCAGGTAATACAAAGACGTAACGTCATAAAGCATGGGGTCGCTTGGCTCCGGTTTGAATTCAACTTTCCCATATATAAGATATAGTATAGAAGCGTTATGAAAGCTTTCGGCAAAGTTAAGCGCACAGAGCAGTACAAATGGGAATGGTTTACCGCCAAAAGTGAAATCAGCAATAATCTCGCTGTCTTGACCAATTTTTGTGATTAATTCAGTAATAAGCTTATTAAACACTTCTTTTGAAGGATCGAAAGGGAGTTCGATAATCTCGTCGACAAACTCTGTTCGAATATCCTTATTTAATTCTGAAAATTCTGTTTTAAAAAGTTCAACATTTTCAAAACCATGGTCCTGGTTTCCCCGAGTAACGATGAAAATAAGTTTGACTTTTTCACCGGGCTTTAACGTTCTTGCCAAAACTCCATTCACAGGAAACTGAAGCCCACCATCGTATTCGATAGACTTGTTCCCTTGTACTGGATACTTTAACTTGTACACTTCTTTTTTCATCGGCATTGTTACAATAACAGTTTTCATACACACCTCCTATGCAACGTATCTTTGATTATAGACATCATAATTAAAATTGAGTCTTGAAAAACTTTCCGCAAAATCAATTTCTAAAAGCGATGCTACTATCGCATTATTCTCTGTTCCAGTATCTACCAAATTCCCCCAAGCGTCAACCATGATGTAGGCATTTTTCATCTCGCGTTCTGCAATAAGGGGCATATCACTGTGCCTTGCAACAAAAGATTCATAATCATAATTGTTTGGAATGAATATTTTATTATTATATTGCGCATTTTCAAAATGTTTCATTTTTAAGATTTTCCAGCGATCGGGCTGTACTTCTTTAATAAAGGAATGAAAATCTTCGTTTTTATTAAGTGTTGATACGAGAGTATTTATTTTCAATTTGATATCGTGTGTTTTTATGCTTTTACAAATGCTGACACAATGTGAGTGATTAAGTAATTCGTCCTTATATGTACATCGCCCTATTCGCCTAAGTGTCTCATCGTTGAGGGAATCAATACTAATTCCAACCATTGATACCATACCCGAAAAAAAATTGATACGGTTTTCGTTTAAAAGTAGACCGTTTGTTATTATGGATGTTTCTATATGCTTACTCGCGATATATCGTATCAAGTTATCGATTTCTGGATAAAGCAAAGGCTCGCCGCCTGCAAGGTTAAAACGCTTAACGTCCGAATTGGCTATGATATTGTCTATCACCCGTTTCCATTGCTCCAATGGCAGTACTTTAGGCATATTGAAATGTGCAAAGCAATGTCCACAGCGGTAATTACATGCATCGAGCAGATGCAGATTGATAATTGAGGCTTTATTTCCCATTATTTTCCTACTTATGCCTTATAGTAGGAGGGTGGATAGAAAACTTAACAGTTTTCTAAGGATTTCCGGAGTAATTTGGACATTCTTCTTTCGGGCAGGATTCACATAAGTGTAGATGATGACCTATAAATGCAATACGAAATATTTTATCTTGAATATCAAAATAAATTCGGACAGTGTGTCCTTTACTCTTAATACGGGTATATGGCTTGAAATGCAAAGAAAATAATTTTCTGTCGGTTCCTTCAATTACAAATTTCCTTTCGGGGCATATTTTGTATTCAGGACTTTCTTTTGAGCATATACATCCCCATGCATTCATCATTTCAGAGATTTTTTTGACTTTATCATTTTCAGGACAAGATAAGTCTCCCGATTCTATTTTACCGGCTATTTCATAAACTGTTTGCAGATAATAGTATATTCTTGCTGGCGGGTTTCCCGACTCAGGGGGGAGCTTTTGTTCAATACGACCTTTGTTGACTTCCGGTAAAAAGACAATTTTATCCGTAAAATTATTTTTTGCTACCGTGACAGCATCTGAAATACTCTGGAATTTCATGACATTCCCTGTATTGCCATCAATAATATTATTTATCTTGCGTATCCCAATCATATTAAATTCACCACTGATTTTTAACCGCATATTATTTTCAATTCCTTCTGCGGTTAATTTTGTGGTCATTTCCGAAAAATAATCACCATCAATTACAATGTAGTTATAATCAAGAGATTTATACCTATGATTTAGCTTGGCAATACGATAAGAATATTTATTAAATGTATCAAATAGCTCTTTGTATTTCTTAATTGGGTATTTATATCCTTTTAATACTATCGAACTAACATTTTTTGTTTCTTCTTCAATTGTTTTATAAAGCGCACCATGAATGCCACTTCCTCTGAATTTTTTCTTTTCCTTTTTTGAATAGGGGTCAATATATGTATCTGGTTTTTCAAGTTTATGACAAAGATACTCGTGATAATATATGAGAATATCTTTCGAATCAAAAGGTGACTTTTTTAATCCTTTATTTAAGGTTTCTTGTATATTTTTTACTGCTATTTTCACACTACAATTTATTTTTTCAAGTCGTAACTCTATGTTATCCATTAAGCTGATTGTAACAAGCGGATTCGATTCCAATTCCTGTAAAGCTAATATGTTACATTTGAAGTTTTCCCATTCTGTTTTCCAATTATCGGAATTTTCTGCTATGCCAAACACAGATGTATCAATTGTTAGATTAATCATCGCTTTCCTCGTATCCGTCATACGGATTGCTGCCCCATAGGGAATCATTTTTATCTGCTTCCTTGAGTTTTTTTCGGGTCGCATTTAAAATTTCCTCTGATACTATTAGTGATTCATCGAAAAATCCTGTGGGCCAATCTTCTGTTGCGCCATATTCTGAAACTTTTACTTCACGGAAAGTTGTTTGTAAGCTGTCTTTTGTGCTGAAATAGATTTTAATTGCATCACGGACAGAATTATCACCAAAAGGCGCTTTTGCAATTAGCAGTCTTAGTTTTTTTATAAAATACTCGCTATGGGTTTCGATAATGCACTGCTTCCCAAAAAGCGACATAGAAAGAAAAAAATCTGCTAAACGTGATTGCACTGCTGGATGCAGATGCAGTTCCGGCTGTTCAAAAACAAGGGTAGAACCTTTTTCTGCCAAAAGGCACATCACTACTATTGGCAAAACCTGACTTACCCCCACACCAACATGGGTAAGATCGTGGGCTTCATCTGCTACTGAAAGTTTTACTTGAAGTTCGTGCCCCAACTTTCCCTTATCTTGAGTTTCAACCGTTTCGGCAATTCCGAGATATTGAAGCCAATCGGTAACAGCTTTCTCAAGACTGATTTCAATTGTCGATAGATTCATATCTTTAAAACCTTCCGAAGGAATATACTCTATTTTCTTATCTTTATAAATATCAAGTACCGATGCGGTATTTTCTCCGCGCAATCCAACATCAACGGTATCGGCAGATGGTGCAATGGGATATAAAGCTTTTGGGGATTCCCTAAGGGGGCCAAGATATTTAAATGAATTTGTGAAATAGTCATCCAAATATTGTGCGGCTTTTTCTATCATGCGCGGTGTTTGTTCAATTTTTACGTATTTATTATTTTCCGTTTCTTCAAACACAGAATATATACGTCCTTTAAGATTCTCACATTGCTTAATCGCATCATAAACGGCTTCCTTTTTTTTCGGCTCTAATTCATCAATTCGTTCTCGCCATAGTCCTATGGTGTATTCTTGCCCTTGCTCTCTGTTATTAAAAACGTCATTATAATCGTCTGTGTTTTTTTCAATTACATCCTTAACAATATCCTGCAATAGTTCTATAATTCTATCTGGAATAGATATCGCATCTTCAATCGCCTTATTAATAGTTTTAATAGTTTTTAACTTTGATTTACTCATTCCATTTAAATTACTTTCTGACCTGGTTTTACCCAGTGTCTTAGACAAGCCAATCCCACCTGCCGCTGTAATTGCTACTGCAGTTGTCCATAGCGGTCCAATTATTGGAACCATACCAAATGCTATTGTACCCAGTCCTAATCCTATTGCACTTAATTCAAATGCTTTGCTTTTCGTATAAGCGACATCTTCTTTTGGAAACATTTCATTCTCTTGTGTGTTACCCTTTAACGCCTCAGCTATTAAAAATGCCTGCTCTTCAAAGTTGTCATAAGTACAGAACAGTTTTCCGGGAAGAAAATGACACGGGACACAACCAATCTTTTTTATCGATCTTACTTTTGTAGTTATTTCCCGTAACAAATTATCGGATATTTCTGCCTCATATTCATCTTCATTTGAAGACATAAGCGGATTTTCATTTTCACTAAACTGACTAACCGAAATATTATCATCAAAATCAATTCCATTCTCATCAGTAAACTTCCATGATAGTTTGGATTTAACGAGATGTGGCTGTACCTGAAATAGGGCGGTCAGTTTTTTATCAGACAAATCGGAACCGTGTCTTGCCGGTTCAGCATTAAAAGAAAAATCGCAGGCAATTTTATTTATAGATCCGTCTGCAAAGTATGGATTTCCGGAAAATTCATTTTTTACAATGTTTAGGGGATGATAAGTGCATCTTATAATTATCATGTCTGTCTCACTCCCGTTTGCTTTAATATCACTGAATTGTCCAAGCCTTGTCAAGAAACCATTCAAAACAACGGAGCGGGAACTGACTTTACTGGACAACGTTTGTGCTACCATCAGCATAGACTGAATGAGGGAGCTTTTCCCGCTACTGTTTGTGCCTGTAAGGACAGTAAGCGGTGCCAGATCGATATCCGCCTCATAAATTGATTTAAAATTGGTAAGTCCCCATTTAGTTAACATTGTTTAATCCTCGCTCATCTGTATTATATTGCACTATACCATTTTTGTCAATAAAAAATAACCAGAAAATAATACGGCTAAAAAAGCAGTCATCACAAGACTATAAACTTCGGCTTTTTTGTAATACAGTTTCTTGTATTTCGGCACTTCACGAAACGATGCTTCATAGTATTTGTCATCACGGATTTTATTTTTTGCTAATTCGGTTATTATACGATCAAGAGAAAAAATATTGATAATATTAGTTCGCTGTTCCCATTCGTTTTCGAACCTCCTGTTAAACTCACTTTCAAAACGCGCTCGAATCCGTGAATCAATTACCGGCTTGACGAATTTGGCAAGAACAAAAAAACGCACAACCATCAAACAAATACACTCGGCAATCACTACAACGATATTTATCATAAATTCCTCCATTAGCAATACTTGAAGCGAACTTGTACTGCAAGTCCAAGACGGGTTAGCCCTGCGCCTTGTCATAAGCGGTTTTTACCGCCAGGCGATCTTGATAGTGGTCGCTGCCCCTTTCAAGACAGTGGTCGTTATTGTCGCGGCAGTCAAAGTGCCCACCAGGACACTGATCAAGGATGCTCCAAACAGGATAGACAACATAATCATACTCCTTATCGAAAAGATGTTATACTTTTTGCAGTGCGGGTAAGCCGCAACCTTCATTATATTAATAGGGGGGGAGAGTTAAAAGTTGACATTTTTTTGGTGATTTTTTGCCCTTCTTTACACGCTGTACAGTACCTGCTCGCAGATAGTATCCAAGCACTGATCAACGATTGACTGATTATAAATCGCGTATTCAAGGCAATACCGAATCACAAGGTTGAAGCTCGAACGGGCATTCAATACCACATCTATAGAAAATGCATTCTGTGACGATACATTGAAAGGCAGCTGATTATTTGGCAAAAATTGTGAAAAACGTAACTCGCCTTGAGTTCAGAACTGGATTCAAGTGTGATATTATACTCCAGAGAAAAAACCGTATGCATGCAATTCATTCATCCCTTACCATTGAGGAAAACTCCCTTTTTCTAGGCGAAGTAACTGCCATGATTGAGGGAAAAGTTGTCGCTGGTAAGCAGATGGAAATTAAGGCCCCACCCGGATATTTTGGTTAGGCTTGCCATTGCCCTGGGAGTAGAAGTTCGGGACCTTTTTAGCTCTGAAAGCCCTGTTGCCGCCGACATTAAAGGGATAGTCGATAAGCTGACCGTTGATATGGCTTCCCTGGTAAATTCTTCACTGGAACTCATGGGCAAGGTCTCCGAGAAGGAATCCAATCCACCGGGTAAAAAGAGATAAAAACCCGGCCCCCATAACAGGGACCGGATAGGTTTATGTAATTTTAAGCGCCTTCTCTTTTTGGCGATATTTCTTCATAGTTTTGGCATCGGCGGTATACGCATAAATAAAATGGTGTTCTTTTCCCTTGATTTTTTTATCCCATACTCGGGCAAAGCCCATGTGTTCATAGAAACCAAAATTGGAGTCCGTGGTTGTTAGTACGATAATAGGGTAGTTTTTCGCCTGCGCCATAAAATCGGTGATAAGTTGCTTGCCATATCCTTTTCCTTGGAAACTTTCCATGGTCTTGAAAAAAGTGAGCCAGGCACATTGCGATATTGAAACTCCGATTGTGTTTCTGATAACATCACTGATCCGTTCTCCACTGCCGCCGCCAAGTTGTATCATAATGAACTCATCTTTCGCATTTCGTTGACTCTCAAGATAGGTGATGTATTTTTTGACATTATTTCTCTGCTGCCGATGGTTATTAAAACCTGGAATTCTCCCGATTAAGAAGCCTGCGGATTTTTTATTGGCATCAAACGCATATCCGAAATAATTGGCGTTTATATCAATGAGATATTGGAGCGCATCTATCCGGAATTCATCGTGATCCAACCAGGGGTCTATTTTGATATGGCCATCGTATCGAAACTTCACATATTCATCCAGAATGGCTTGGTCTTTTATTTTGGTATCAGTAAAGTCCTCAAGGCTGAAAATGTAATCAATTTGTTCATAAAGGTTCATATAAACCTCCGTTAGTCTATTTAAATGTTCCCCTTCCGGACTCGAATAAAAAAAGGCAGCCGAAGCTGCCAATGAGGTTTTTTCTATTGATAGAAAACTTCCTAAATTATATTTATTGTACCGGTTGTTCCGGTCCTTTTGCCTTTACACAAAAGAATACCAGGTTAAATCTGATTGCCCTCTGCCATAATTTGAAATCCCCCAAGTACCCGATACTAGCCTTATAGCCCTCTTGTTCAAGACGCTTTACAAACGAGGTATACGCCGTAACGACTTGCTTATTTGGCCGATGTGCAGACCACCGTACTTCCCGATGTGTCTTGAGTAGTTCGGTAACATATTCCTCCACATCATTCGTGGGGATACCGGATTTATCAAACCGAAATGCCAATAATTCATCAACAACTTGATGATCCTTTGGATTCTCATAACAGCCAATAAAACCGAGAAACTCGTTGGTATCATCATCCCTAATGAATACTCCTTGCCGGTCCTTCAGTTCAGGACATTTTACAACATCTTCAATGATCTCACGAATTGTATTCAATCCTTTTCTTCTTGTAATTATTTCTAAATAATTAACCATATTTCCTCCTTCACTACTATGTTTGTTATTATTTACCGTACCTTTGCCGGAATCGCCGCCAAAATCGATACTATTGAACTTACTTGCGAAGACGCTGAAATACCCGTTTTACACCAGATTGCGAAATGCTCACAGTTATTAAATATGAGGTTATACTTGCCCTCACCGATCCTGGAACGGGCGCGGTCCGCCGTTTCTTTGCCCGAATATAAATGGAAACCGGAACTTGAAAGCTCTACTACGAAGGCAGACACCGAATCTATAACCGTAAAAAGATTTGGATGCTCTATCATGGTAAATATTTTTGTTCCAAGATCCAGCTTCCGGTATGTGTCTGAAAATCTACATATCATGTATCGTCTCCCGTAACAGAAACGATTAAGTGTTGTTTCATGTATGCAAATAGTATCGCCAAATTCTCTGCTCTTAGCGGCATAGTGAATAACCCGATTTTCCCCGGCATAAACTCCATAGTGATAATACATGCCACGACTTACCACAAGAATGTCCCCGAGCTTTGGTATGTTTCTATCAGTTTTCAAAATGGCTTTCTCTATTCCCGGCATAATACTTTTTGTCCCGATTCAAAGAGCAGCGCATTTACATCGGCAATATCCCAAAGCTCATGCTCTATACAGAAGCGAATAACCAAATCCGATATAGAGCTATCGCTTAATGTAAATCCAGCCGTTTTTAAAAAGCCGTTAAATTCGGTAATTGTCAGGTGCAGGGCAAGACCAAACGCGATAGCCGTTTCTTTCTTAGGCTTGTAATTGCCGGTTGTCAGTAGTTTTGAGTACAGACGTTTGTCAATCCAAGCCCGTTTGTAAAGTTCCGCTGGTTTTAAGCCCTTTCCTTCCCGCAATCTCTCAAGGGTAAAGGCAAATAGTTCATGTTGATTTTGTTTCACAAAGGAGGCCAATAATTCTGTAGCTTCTCCGAAGGCATTCGGCCTTATGCCCCGCTCGGTACCGGACGGCAATGGCAATGACTTGGCTTTTCCCTTAAAAATTGGGGGAATTGACACAAGCCGGTATCGTTTCTTGATATACTCACGGAGTTCCGCAATCAGCGTTTCATGTACCATAGGGAGCCTCCTCCTACTCATCGTCATCAATGATATCATCCGTTTGCGGTAACGATGTGGTTATCAGGTTAGTAAACGGTTTTAAGGTGTCTGCGGCAGGATTCGTACCGATAACTCTCTGCTCCCTGATAACACCATGGATCATGCTATCGAGTTTTGACGTATCTTTGCTCATACTTACCCCTTTTCCGCAAAAATGTTGTTAAGAAAGTTCTCGGTCATTTCAAGAACCTTTTCTGTTGCCCCGTAGATTTCAGCGGTTGCTGCATCCAGGGCATCCACAATAGGACCGGCGATTTGAGCCGCCAGCTCGTCTTCCGCATCAATTTCATCCTGGGTTTTACCGGCATTAATTTCTTCCGGTTCCTCATCGGTACCATCCAAAGATTCCGCAAGCTCGTACAGTTTATCCGCCGCATCATCGAGGATCGTGGTGATCTTTTCAGTACCTTCGCTGAATCCATCTTCATTCTGAAAGTCATCAGTTTCGCTTTCCTTTATCATATATAATCCTCCAATTAGTATATTAGGACCGCTTTGCTGCAATCCTTATTGATTAAGATAAAACAGCATACCAAGAAAATGGTCGCCTCTCAGGGGACTTTCAGGCTATATCTGTTCTGTCTGCGGTGAATTTGAACCAAGTTTTCTGAAAATCCCGATCCGGCAGGGATCATCCCGGTAAACTTCCAGGATATTGGCAAGAATAGACCGGACAATTTCAGTATCCTGGTTTTCCAAAGCGCTGGTTAATAAGCTGAAGTACCCGGTGTAAAGCGCCGCCTTTTCACCAAACCGCTTCGTAAGATATTGGACCAATAGAACACGCTCGTTCCGTATGAGTTCCAAAGCTACATCCCGCTTCGCGCTGATTTCCTGCCGCCTGGTTTTTCCCTTTTCTACAAGGCCGGCATAATCGGTAACGGCTTTGAGTAATTCCCCAAATAAATCACCCTGCGGGATTGGCATAGGAAAAATGGGCATCACATCATGCTGCATTGAAAACCTCCCTTTTAACTTTGGAAAAGACAATTTCCGAATTTCCATTGAGCAGGCCATCGTGTGTAAGGATGTCAACCTCGATGACCGCTTTCAGGGCTTGCGTGAGCATGATACCTTTCTCAACCTGCTTCATGATGGAAACCGATGGTTGCCTTTTACCGGTAAAATGATAGGTTTTCAGCTCCGAAATAACCGGAGCGGCTCTGCTAATGAGCCCTTGGATGATATATTCACCCTCTTTTATCCGGACGCTCATTGCTTTCAGCGCTATCATGGTCTTTTCCATTCGGGCGATTTCAATGTCCGTATGTGCAGCGATCATTTCCGCTTGGGTTTTCGCCTCTGACCCTCCGATGGCATGGATAAACCCAGCGATTGGGATAGTTACCAAAGCGGCCCTAGCTAAAAATGACAGTACATCCTCCGGTTCACTGACGAAACCCTCAAGACATTTAATATTCTGCGCCATATAATGCAGATTTTTAATATTGGTTTCCTGATAGGCGGAAAGATTCACCGCCTTATACTGCGACAGTACTTTTACCGCATTTTTTATCTCGTTTTGATACACGGATCGTTTCATATCCGCAAAGTTTTTAAGCTGGTTTTTTACCGATGCCGTTTTTCGGCAGATCCGGTTATACATTACCTGGTACGATTCCGCTGCTTCGGCACTTATCTTCTCCGCCTCATTTCGGTCAATCATGCCTTTGATACCGGCGCCAATGCCCACGGCGGTTAAGCCAAGCCCAACCGCTTCACTTGCCGTCAATGCCGATGCGACACCGGCCGCTATTATTCCTAGTATTGGAAACATACATACCCTCCTCATTGAACTATACCCCACATACATGGGATGCCATAATTTTTAGATACCCTTCTCACCGGAATAAAAACAGGCCGCCCACTATTGGGACGGCCGTTTATCGTTCTCTGCCATTTGCCTAAAAGGGAACCGCAAACCCTTCTTCTGTATCGCCTGCGCCCGGTTGTTCCCCGGTTTCGTCCTGTTTAAACTCCGACCGGAACTCCGGACGGAACTCCACATGCTCCGCCACAATCGTTACCCTGGAACGGGCTTTTCCATCGGAGCCGGTCCACCGGTCCTGTTTTAATCGCCCTACCACTTTTACTGCTCTGCCTTTATGTCCTAAGTTTTGGACATTCTGGGCAAGTTTTGACCATGATTCAACATCGAAAAAGCTTACCTCCTTTTCCAGCCCTTCACCCTGTTTAAAAAAGCGGTTTGAAGCGATGCTGAACGTACAAATCGGCGTGCCTTTCGCTGTTTCATGGTACGCAGGGTCCCGTATCAGATTGCCTTCGATAATAATAGAATTGAGATTGTTCATGGTTCGTGCTCCTTGATTAATAGTAAACCACCCTATAAAAGGACGGCTTTTGCATGATAACTACGCCGCTTTCTTATCGGCATCAGCTTCGGGTAGGGGCATGATGACCGCAAATACGGATTCCTCCGCGCCATACTCTTTCAGTACGATTGCCTTACCTTTTTCGTTCTGGCAATACACCGACCATATTTTCTTGGGAAGGTCTTCAAGATAGCTCAGATTGATAAGCTCCCCCGTTTGGTTCATAACAGCGTGGAACACCCTGGACAGCCGCTCGGTTTGGCTGCGGTCTTTTCTCCGGCTGGTGTCCGTAAGATCAATGACCCCCCGTTTTCGGGTATTTTCGGGAATAACCCTTGTCCAATTCGGATAGTGTATGTTCTCCACCAGTTTGCCAAAAATGATCGTGTCTTTAGTCAAGACCGGCTTGTAATTCCCACCCGTAATTTTCAGACCAATCTCGGCAACATGAAGCCGTACACCATCAGATGCGATAAGGCGGCTGCCTTTTTTGGTTTCCTCAACATGCAGGACCGTGAGGTATTCACGGTTTACCTCTTTTGCGCTGGCTTTGAAGACAAAGGATATTGTTTCAAACTCAATTGGGTTTTCCTTACGGTTCAAAATGAAAGCAGCGGTTTCCGGCTTTGCTTCATTCTTTCTGCCCTTTGCTTTTCTAACCGGTTTAACCATTGTTTTGATCGCCGGTTTAAGTTCCGCCTTCTTGGACGGTTTTTTAGAAAAGACTTTCTTCCAATCTCTGACAATAGACGGATTGGTGTAGCCCATCCGTTCAAGGACAGGACGGGGAACGATGTTTGTTGCGCTCATAGTGCGCCTCCTATAGGGTAATTTAACGTAAGACCGCCACTGACAGCGGCGGCCGCAATAAGAAGGCCGATACTGCTTCGCCGGGAGGGGACCTGACAGAACGCGGTATCGGCCAAAGAAACAATGCGGGGTTACGCGGCTTGAGTAGCCGCAGGTACAGATGCGGGGATCGCCGTTTTTGGCTCATTGGCAGCTTTCCGCTTGGAAAGTTCATCGTTCAGGAACGTTTTGAGATCTTCCAAGTCTTTGATACCCGCTTCATCAGAATGGATCGATTCAATGATTTTCCGGGATTCCCCTTTTTCCATTTCGGTAAAATAGGGGTTTCCGGATTCTGAATTAGCCGTAATGATAACACCGATCTCATCAACAATCTTCTTGCCTTTTTCTTTTACGCTGCCGGCTATTGGCGGTTCCGTAAGCGGCGTTTTAGCAGGGACCGCTTTTGGAGGTTCGGTCTTAGCCTTCCCGGTTTTAGCGGGTTTCGTCTCAGGAACTGGAACCACCGTACCGCTTGAAAGCCAATCATACAGGGCAACGCCGAAAGCCTCCCCCGGCTTGTCAATGCTCTCATCCTGAAACTTGCCGGTACGGTCTTTGGTTACCGTCGCCTGATGTTTTTGGTCCAACTCCATGAGCAGGTCAAATTCAAACTCAATGCCCTTTCCCTGCTCCGGTTTTAACCCAACTTTTTCCGGTACCGATTTTCCGTCCTTCCGCTCACCGATTACCCATTCGGTATTACTCCGCATGGTAGCGATGATATGCCCGGGAAAATTGAGGATCGCGTCAATGAACTGCTTCTGCTTCGGGTTTACCTTCGCCCAGGGCGAAAAGGTGTTTTTGCTGGCGCTGTTTTGGGCGATACGGTCTACCTCGTCGGTGAGTTCCCGCCACGCATGGGAGAGGGAATCAATAACCAGTACTTTATACCCCGCCTTGATTGCCTCGTTCATGGCGGTGATATAATCATCCACCGTCTTTTTCCCCAGGTCATTTACATCAAATGAGATGCGGTCGGAATACTTGGATGCTGATCTGGCCTCCGTATCGATAACCGCGAAGGGTACGCCCATCGTATCGGCAATCCCCTTCGCCATCAGCAAGGCCGTCATGGTTTTCCCGGAACCTGACGGGCCGAATAACGCGCACCGCAAATAGAGTTGGGTACGCTCCGCTTTCTTAAAAGCCATTTTACTTCTCCTTTGCCGGGTTATTTAGTAACCCGACTTCGTACTATCAACTTCGGTATTGATCATCATCCATACCGGATTTGTATACCGTAAGCTGTTCTGTTAAATCATGTGCCGGTTATATAAGCGCTGATACAGAGTACCCTCACCATGCCGGATATTGATTTTAAAGATATATGCCCCCTGTCGGATAATGTCGCAGTCATGTCCCCAAAATAATTTCCGCATCCCTGTTATGCTTGGGTGAGGGCCTGCCGAGGGTATATCGGCATCAGTTAAATCAAGCGCCGACCGGGGTACATAGACAGTCCTTCCCTTCAAGTAATTCTCCTTCCACCTGTTAGGCCGCCGCCTTGATATCCGGGATGTTGACACCATCCTGACAGTAATTGCAGAACCCCCGGCAAAGACAGTAAGACTGACATTTCACCGATTCCCCGGGACGTATTTCAACGGAGTGGCCTTTACCCAGTTCGGCGGCCATAGACTCCGCCGTTTCTTTGTCATCCAAAACACACACCGCCGTTTTCCTTCCCTCCTTCTTGACGGCATATTTAGTCGGCTTATCCCACCGTTCATCGGGAGTACAGGGGGGAATATCGTTATCCCCAAGTTCCTGACACCGTACATATTCCCGGATCTTATTTTTAATAAAGTTTTCTATCTTGAGAATATTCAGGAAGCTAACGCCAAACTCATAGACGTATACCGGGTTTTTGGGATATTGGTAATCACGGGTTGCATCGGTTTTACTATGGTCTTTCAGTAAGGCGATGAACCGGCACTGCTTAACCATAAATCCGTTTCGGGCAAGGAGCCAGGAATATATCATTCCCTGCTTGTACCAATCGTCAAAATCACCAACCTTAATCTTCCAGATCGAGGCGGTTTTATAATCGCAGATAATACCGTTTTGCATGTCGTAGTTGTCGATTCGGCCTGTTACGGTAATATCACCTACGGGGTAGCTTATTTCCTGTTCGGTAAAGTCATGCTCCCCTTCCTGTTCCAAGAGAGAGTGAACCGCTGTACCCCAGATAGCCCATATCCGGTCTGATACATCATCCTCCAAATGCTCCCAATGGCGGTCGGTAAGGATGATTTGTTTTACCCCCTGTAAAAGTGTCGTAGCCGAAATACACCCCGGCTGATTGTGCCGTTCCGTGGAAACTGCTTTTACCAGCCCCTCCGGAAGATTCAATTTGTTGGTTATTATCATAGATACCTCCTATGCAGTTTCTTCGTCCTCATCCGCATCCAGGTAACCGAGTTCAACCATGTCCTCGCGGGTCATGTCCCAGCTATCATCCCGGATCACTTCGCCCTGCCGGCTTTCAAAAACACCCCTGAAACCGATACCGCCTTCGCTGTATTCAAGCGTAAAAGATAGAGCGGTGTACCTTTTGGTAAGGGCTTCCAGTATCGGGATCGGGGGAGACCAGGCGGTTTCAAACCAGACCGAAATAGAACCGTCATTATCTTCAATATCGCACTCTGAGATATTCCCGTTTGTACCCCAATGGTCATACTGTTTTTCATACCAGTCTTCACCCGGTTCCCCTAAAGGAACTATCTTCTCAAAGTCTAAGGTTTTTCGGTTATACTCGTTCTCTGAAAAACATTCAGACAGAAAAACATCCACGTCTTTCCTAGAACCTTCCGCTTTTAAACGGTTTTCACACCAGTTCGGCATACTACCCTCCTGCAATAGACGTTTGCTGAGTAACCGGCTTGTAGCTTTGATGAAGCTTTTCACGCAGTTCGGCAAACTCACCGATATGAAATACTCTGCTCCCAACCCGCAGGTGGTATTCATCAATATACTGACAGACCTCATGCACCACAGAACCGTCATTCAAGCTAATCTCAATTTCGTCTCCGTCTTTGATGGTAAACAGCGTTTTATACGAACTGTTAATAAAACGAATTTCTTTCGTTTCCATATAAATCCTCCTTTGGGTTTATAATAAGCCTTTTGTTATCAGGTTCAGGATTTCCTGACTAATCGCCTGAACACGGACGGTTGCTTCACGATACCCTTGATCGTCCGAACGAACAGATGCCCACCGTTCATTGAATAATTGCATCAATGGACTGCCGACTCGCGCATGGCGTTCAACTATTTTCAGTTTTTCAGAAATATCGGTTTTCATGGTACCCCTCCGCTTTTATCTGCATCACCCTTTTTTCTGAAATCATCCAGTAATCCGATATAGTCAAAATCTTCAAGTTCGCTGAGTAGGCCATCAAAGTCTTCTGACGGCCCGAGCATATCCGCAATCGCACGAATGGCCATTGAATCAACTCCATAGTCATCCGCAAGATTATTGAGGTAATCGTCACGATCTTTATAACCATGTGAGGTATAATTTGGTTCTCTCATTCCATTACTTCCGTTATTTGCGTTAAAATAAGCCGCCCTTACGGACGGCCTTTAAGATGGTAAGAATGGGTTTGCGTACTATGCCGCAAGCTCCAGGATAATTTCCTGGGCATGAGTCATCACTTCATCACCGTCCAGAAACCGCGCCATTTTTGTGTCCGCATAAGTCGCCGTTTTACGTCTTGGTTCCGCATTGGAACGGTAATCCGCGATTGCCTGATATGCTCCCCATGCCGTTCCCCGGAAGTTTTGTAAATCATCCTTCTGCTTAAAGAGAGTTTTGATAAGCTCCTTTACTTCGAGGTTTGATTTGACTTGGCGGGTAGACATCTGTTTTGAAGCAGGGAACAGTTTATCCAGCACTTTCGTGATATTTACCTTCTTTCCGGCGAGCATGGATGCAAATACTTCAAGATCGTGGAAGTATTTAGATGCCGCGCCCATGGTTCGCAGAGCTTCGTCTTTCCGCTGTTCCATATTAGTCAGGTGACGGATTGATATTTTCCGTTTTGCCGTATGGAGCGCTGCCGTTAGGGTGTTGTTACAAACTACCCGGATACCGGTCAAGAAAACTTGCAGGGATGCCGTGCCGTCGTGGGCATTGGATAGACAAAGATAGGGCTGATAGTCATCGCCTACAATTCGGCTTTTTGGCATATTTACCAGCATGAAAACCCTCCGGCCATTCCAAAGACTACCGGCAGTTTCGTAGGTACATTTTGCCTTATTTGTCCCTATCAATTCATCCGCAAAGGCAAAAACATCTTTGTTTTGAGCAACACAGTACCGGTCCGTTACGATACCAAGGACTTCCTTTGTGTCACTCCTGACATTTGCCACAAAACCCGGAATTGCTTGCACCCAGTTCCCCGCAGCAAACACCGAAATTTGGTCAACCTTCCAGATAAGTTTCGCCGCTTTGATGGCTTCATCCGAAGTAAGTACGCCGTCCAATACCGTTCCAATTTCATGCCACGGTACAACGCCTTTGCCGCTGAACATCCAATCGTTTTCCATAATTCCATGTGCCATAATTAAGCACCTCCAAAAATGAAATAGGCCGCCTCAATCGGGCGGCCTTTGTGTGATATTTCCAGGCAGCAACGCTGCCATAATAAGGAAGTTAATAGTTCTGAGGGATCATAGATTTATGTTCCTTCCAAAAAATCTTTCAATGTAAATTTCAAGATTTCATCATCTTCCGGCAGGCAGCCGTTTTTCCTAAAGCTGAAATACTCTGATTTCCCTATAATAAGATGATCCAGTACATTGACTCCTATGATATGACCTGCGGCTACAAGTCTATTGGTTATGCCCTTGTCTTCGTTTGATGGCTCTAAATCTCCGGAAGGATGATTGTGGCAAAGAACTACGGCAGTGGCCAGGTCTTGTATAGCCGGGTAGAATACTTCCCGGGGATGGATGATTGTCCGGTTAATAAGACCGGTAGTTACAATACGGACAGACAATGGCTCATGGACGCTATTGAGCGTCACTACAATGAACTGCTCCTTTTTAGCCTGGGCATATCGTTTGACAAGGTCGTATATATCATCGGGGTTCTGAATCTTTCCAGCGTATGCTACTTTCCGTTCAGAGACGATTTCATAGAGCATAGAGATACCTCCTGTAAATGAATAAGGCCGCCCCATGCGGAGCGGCCCAGATAACTTATAAGTTATTCTAAGTAATAATATATAAGTGTAGGAGGGGTTTGATACGGTTTTAAATTATTTACTAGTATTAATGTCTCAATTTATACTGTTTAATTAAAACATCTCTTTCATCTCGATTCTTTAAATATTCTTTTTTAACATTTTTTAAAAAATCAAAATGCCAATTATATTTCGCAACAATTTCATGATCCATTTCTTTTTCCATGAAATCAAGTTAAAACGGCTTTTAACCCCTGGATATTTCACAAAGGTAATATTTGGGGGGATTTTAAGCAGATTGGGTTTGGCGGCTATATATTATCAGTCAAATACTACCCGTACCGCAAAAAAGTAAAATTTCGCTATCTTAAAGAATATTTGCTCTTATCGCCCTTGACACTTTGAACTATATGTAGTATCTTTTTCATGATGAATCCCACCTAAAACCAGATTTAATATCGCATCTGTATGATTTTACGCAATAGGTATGCCTATTGAGGTAAAAAATAGTACGGAACGGATTAGGTCTTAAAATGACTTGTATCGGCTGTGGCAAATCCTTCTCCTTTTCTCAAAAGGGGCAAGGTTTCAATTGGCCCAGCAAGACAGGCCAGAAAAAACCTCATCTTAAAGAACCCAGACGCTAAAAATGTGAAGGTCGCTATCAGGACAAGCGATCTTCCATAAAACAAAGGGGACCGGCGCTCCCCCCTCTATATGCGGAAACCGTTCAGTCGAAGACCGGGACTCATCCGCCAAAAACTATCGACCTTATAGAAGCACCCTTTGCCTTTTACAAATGCAGAGCGTTCATGTTGCGTTATACCGGTTTTAGGTTCCACCAGTATATCGGTGGTTTAATTTTTTTGGATGGCATTAGCCAACCAGTTTCTAAATAATGAGGAAATATCATGGAAAACAAAGAGTTGAATGAGATGACATTACTTGATTCAATCGGTCAGATATTGGAATTTTCAAAAGATTCCGGGCTGAGTAAAACTTTTTTTGAAGCTGCTAAAGACCATTTGAATTTTGTTTCAAACGAGTTGCATATTACACCCATTCAAGCAGCCCTCTTTGCCCATATTTTTGATTCAAGCATCGCAGGAAGCCAATACATGGGGGATCATTTGTTTATTGAATCTTTAAAATGTACAAAGGTTCAATATCTTGAATACCTGAACGATATTGATGAGCTGGTTAATATAAACTATGTTACTCAAATTATTCAACATGATGTTTCACCAACATACCGTATCCCCAGAGAAATCATTTTTGCCCTCAGAAAAGGAAAGGTTATAAAGCCGGAGAACTATATTAATATTTCTATTGGTAAATTATTTTCAGTCCTTAAAAAGACGTTCCTGCGCCGCTATAATGATGCGCTTGTTTATGATGAATTTATGGCGCTTTTGTCTTTCCTCCTGGACAATAATCAGCACCTTGAATTCGTCAAATTGATAAAGGGGTATAATCTGCTACTTGCAGATGCCGCTTTGCTCCTCTATTTCTGTCATAAGCATGTTGCCAGCCCGTACTATTATATGGATGACACGGTTATTAATTTTGACTCTATACGAAAAGAATTTGGAAACGAAGATGATCCTATTTTTGCAGATATGCAATTTATCGATCCCCTGCGGAATGGGAATCACCGCTTACAGGAATTGGGATTAGTAGAAAATGCAAACAATAACGGTTATGCGATGGGAGATGTTTTTTGTTTAACCGACAAGGCAGTCGATATGCTGTTAAAGGAAATAATTGTTAAAAAGCCCGGAAATAATCAAAACATGATTTTGTGCAATGATATACCGGAAAAGACATTGTATTATAATGCAGACCAGAACGATAAGGTACAAAACCTTATTGATCTGCTGCTTCCGCTTAATTTCAAGGGAGTAGAGAAACGCCTTAAAGAAAAAGGTATGCGGAATGGCTTCGCCTGCCTCTTTTCCGGGCTGCCGGGAACTGGAAAAACAGAAACGGTCTATCAAATAGCCAAAAAAACCGGCCGCGATATTTTACAGGTTGACATTTCAGAAATAAAAAGCAAGTGGGTTGGTGAAAGTGAGAAACAAATTAAAAAGATTTTTACCGATTACAAAAAACAGTTAGAATCTGTGGATACAGCGCCTATCCTGCTTTTTAACGAAGCTGATGCTATTATCGGCCAGCGTATGAATTTTAACGGGAATAGCCATGCCGTTGATCAGATGGAGAATACTATCCAGAATATTATTTTACAGGAACTGGAAGATCTTTCCGGGATATTGATAGCCACCACCAATCTGACCAAAAACATGGACAAGGCTTTTGAGAGGCGTTTCCTCTATAAAATTGAATTTGAAAAACCGGAACTGGAAGCAAAAAAATCAATCTGGCAGTCTATGATACCGGAATTATCCGAAAATGATGCCGCACTCCTAGCAATTCGTTTTGATTTTTCCGGCGGTCAAATAGAGAATATTGCCCGGAAACGCACGGTGGATGAAATTTTAACCGGGGCGGCTCCTTCTATTGAACAACTACTGGCTTATTGCCGTGATGAAGTTGTGGTTACGGATACGGTTCAACGGATAGGATTTGCTGCGTAAAACAGAACTTGAGAAGCGGGAAGGCTATTTCATACATTTTTGTAGGAAATAATGATAAAACATAGGTCAGTAAGTCATCTTAATCTTTTTCCATAAAGAAGATACGATACTAGGTAAGGATTTTAGACATGGCCGGACCATTAAATGCAAAAGTCATCATTGCCCGATGCTCAAAAACGAAAAAAACATTTGGAATCCGTATCGAACAGCGGCAGAATGATTGGGTACGCACCTGGGCTTTTAAGATTGATGAAAAGAAGGCAAAGCATGAAGGCTTTCATGCTGGCCTGGTTACTGGTACAATGAAAGCAACCGATGGCTACCCCGGTTGCCCTCATTGTAGGAGCAACGACCTGTTTTTTTGTTTAAAAGAAGCTGGCGGTTGCGGGAACATAGGATGTTATGACGGGCCTATTGGTCAATATTATACCTGTCCTTGGTGCGGATTCCAATGCAAAACTGTAGAATCGAACATCGTTGATGTTTCAGGTGGTAATTTATGAATATTTTGGAGAAATAAATGGCAGATTTACCCAATGGATATACCACAAAAACAAAGGCTTATAAAACCGTAAAAGTGTTGCAGAAACTTGGTGAAGGCGGTCAGGGTGCGGTTTACAAAGTTGACTACAACGGTCATTTGAAGGCATTGAAATGGTATTCCGGTATGAAACTGGAATATCCTGAAAAATTCATCGCAAACCTCGAAAACAATATCAAAAACGGTGCGCCAACAAAGTCTTTTTTATGGCCCGAAGATATTACCGAAATGAGCGGTGATGCTTTTGGCTATATCATGGATTTGTTCCCACCTGAATATGAGGATTTTTCTAAACTTTTGCGTGGTAAGGCCCGTTTTGCCGGTGGTTATACAGCCATGCTCAATACCGCACTGCATATTACTGCTGGTTTCCGTGAACTGCATAATGCCGGTTACAGTTACCAGGACTTAAATGATGGCAATTTCCGTTTTAATCCTACAACCGGGGATGTCTTAATTTGTGACAATGATAATGTTGCCGCAAAGCCAACTGGAATTGCCGGAAAAGCCCGCTATATGGCGCCTGAAATTGTCGCAAGGCGCGCTACGCCAAACCGTTACACCGACAGTTTCTCACTTGCCGTTATACTTTTTATGCTTTTCACCCGTAATCATCCCCTTGAGGGGAAAAAATGGGCTAGCGTCCCTTGCCTGAGTGCAAAATATGAAAAGAAACTTTATGGTGAAGAACCTGTTTTTATTTTTGACCCTACAGACACTTCAAATCAGCCTGTACCGGGATTGCATAAAGGGGCGATAAATAACTGGCCTTCGCTGCCTTTATATATTCAAGATGCATTTACTAAATCTTTCAGTAAAAAGGCAATGACAGACCCTAATGAACGGCTTATTGAACGCGATTGGCTCAGGTTATTTATCCGCATGAGAAGTGAAATTTTCAAGTGCCCTTCTTGCGGTGAAATCTACTTTGCCGACCCCGTTAATCTTAACCCCTGCACAAAATGCGGAAAGGCAAATACTTTTTTTGCTTACATTAAAACACCACGATACAATGTGGCTTTACATCAACGCACCAAACTTTATTTATGCCATACAGATAAAGAATCCGAAGATTTTCAGTCTCTTACTGGTGAGACAACATTAAATAACGGCAATTTTGAATTAAAGAATCTTTCCGGTAAAAATTGGTCTGTAATTGAAAGTAAAAATACAACGGCTCTTGGTCATAATGGTATAGCAGTCTTAAAGAAGGGCATAGAAATTGATTTTGGCGGAACAATCGCTCAAATTGTATAATTAATTAAGGGGGTAAGTAAATGTCATTAGTAGACGATGTGGAAATGCCGCGCAGGACGATGGTTCTCTTTTTTGTAATCGACTCTTCCGGCAGCATGGACGGAGATAGAATTGAATCGGTAAATTCTTCCATTCGGGAAGTTCTTCCCGACATTCAAGAAATATCCGATGAAAATGCAGATGCGGAAATTAAAATTGCCGTTCTGGAATTTTCGTCCGGTGTTCTGTGGTTAACCGTAGGTGGGCCAATGCCTCTTGACCAGTTCAGGTGGAACGATATAAAAGCCGCAGGAGTTACTGACTTTGGAGCAGCCTGTAGAGAATTGAATGACAAACTTTCAACCAAAGCTTTTATGAAAGATGCAACTGGTTCATTTGCCCCGGCCATATTCCTTATGTCCGATGGTGAACCGACCGACAACTGGAAAGATGAATTGACTAAGCTCAAAACAAATAACTGGTTTAAGTCCGCAATAAAAGCTGCCATTGCTATTGGACACGATGCAAATACGGATGTACTTAAAGAATTTACCGGCAGTATAGAATCCGTTTTTGAAATTCAAAACAAACACATGTTAAAACGCATGATCCGCTTTGTTAGTGTCACCGCATCACGGGTTGCAAGTAAAAGCTCCAACGCAGGTTCTGTTGATGGAGATGAGGCAAAACAGGCCGAATTGAACGCCGGCATAAAAGAAGAACTTCAAGAAGCGCAAACAGAAGCTAAATCAAATCCATCATTAGTTGAAGAAGTGTGGTAAAGTATGAATAATTATCGTTCTTTTTCCATCACGGCTAAAGGGAGAGATCATGTCAAAGTTGGAAAAGAATGTCAGGATTATTCCTATCACTATGAAAATGACTTAATTTCTCTATCTTTAGTTGCCGATGGACACGGTGATGATAATTGTTTTCGATCAGAGCGTGGCGCTGAATTCGCTATAAAATGTGCCAAGGAAGGTATATTTGAATTTGTTCGGGATATAAATAAATATATAAAGAATAACAGCGATAAAAATTCAAACCGCTTTGAACTGGAGAAGCTACTAAAAGAAAGGCTTGTTGCCAGTGTATGCCGTTCTTGGCATGTTAAAGTCATTGATGATATTGAAAAACATCCGCTTACGCACATTGAGTTAGAAAAAACGGATGAAAAATATCGCGGCAGATACAGTGCCGGTGAAAAATTGCACCATATATATGGAACAACGCTTCTAGCCGCTGTTGTTACGCAGAATTATTGGTTTGGTTTTCATATCGGCGATGGGCGCTGGACAGCATTGTATAAAGGCGGCGAATTTGACCAGCCTGTCCCTTGGGATGATCGTTGTTACTTAAATGTAACGACATCACTCTCCGATGAAGATGCCGCCGAAACAGCCCGAGTGGTTTTTTGGCTAAACAAAGAAAAAAAACCACCGGCGGCCATTTTTCTTTGCAGTGACGGTGTTGATGATAACTACCCGGTAAATGAAAACGACAAGCATCTTTTTCGCAAAGTCTACCGAAAAATTGCATTATGTTTTAGCAAGGATGGTTTTGATTCTACATATAAACAGCTAGAAGAATTGGTTAATCTTTGTGCCGCTAAATGGAAGGGAGATGATACCAGTATTGCTGGAATTGTTGATTTGGAAACAATTAAATCGCTTGAACCGATATATGAGCGACAAATTGCGGAAGAAAAAACAATTACAGAACCCATAAACCTGAATAGTGAATTGGCATTAAAAATTTTTTATACTCCCGGAGACAATTAATATGTTTAGTGCCGATTTTATTAAGATACTTCAAACACTTCTGGCCGAACAAGGTAAAGCAGCCCTTCTTAGCGGATCAAAATGTAAAGCCATGCTGTTTGATTATACCCATAGAGAATACCCGAAGGAATGTCGGCTTATAGTTCAGGCGGTTGAGGCGGGTATTTCAAAGGCATTGGACAACACAAATGAATTAGCAATTTGCAAATTACAACAAGCCCGTATATTGCACGATGATTATTTTTTATCCCAAGATATTGCAATGGAAGTAATAAATTGTCTTGCCT
>NZ_AEEA01000080.1 GCF_000297095.1 Treponema primitia ZAS-1
GAACTCTTTCGGCGGCGTGGTGGGGACCAACAGCAGAACCATCACCGCCTGCTACTGGGTAGAAAGAACCGACGTTACCGGCAGCACCACCAACGGCGGCGGCGGCACGCTGTTCAGCGACAGCGCATGGCCCAGCACCACCGGCAGCTCCGGCCAAAGCACCGAATGGGGCACCGGCGACGGCAGCGGAAGCGGCACCTACTGGAAGAGCCTGGGCGGCTGGAACGGCGGCGGCACGTATACGGTGTATCCCACGCTCTGGTTTGAGGAATAAAAAGACGTAGTCTTTTTATTCCTCCGGAGTTTCGGCTATGCCGAAACTCCAGGGCTGGGGCGGTCCCATGGGGG
>NZ_AEEA01000081.1 GCF_000297095.1 Treponema primitia ZAS-1
GTAAGTGTCAATTAAACCGCATATTCTCGGCAGGAAAGAGTCATGATAAACTTTCGGTACAAAAACAGACCGGAGGATACGATGAAGAAGTACAGCCAAGAAGAAAAAGAGATGTGGGTGGAAGACTGGAAAAGAAGCGGGTCCAGCATGTGGACCTATGCCAAGGCAAACGGATTAAGCCCAATGACCTTAAAGAATTGGATACAGCGGATTTATGGTCCGACAGAAGAGCCAGCTCCAAAATTTGTTGAGGTGAATCCGCAGATGCCGGAACAAAGCCAGCATACCCCTGAAATTCTCATTGAAAAAGGGGATGTCAAAATACACATACCGATTGCATTAAACCGGAACGACCTACGGGCGGTGATAGAAGGTCTGGGCTGGTAACGATGACTTTAGATTTGAGTACGGTAAAACTATACATACGCCCTGGGTACACGGATCTCCGAAAGGCGACCAACGGATTAACCGCCCTGATACAAAAGGAAATGAAACAGGACCCGCTCAGCGGGAGTGTATATCTGTTCTGCAACCGTGACCGGAGGCTGCTGAAAGTAATATGGTGGGATAAGACGGGGTTTTGGTTGTGTCAAAAGCGGCTTGAAAAGGATACGTTTCCCTGGCCGGAAACTGCCGCCGCCGTGGAAGAACTAAGCGCCGAAGAACTGCAGATGTTACTTACCGGGATAGATTTTTGGAAAGCCCATAAGCCACTTTTTTATTCAAAAGTATCATAAAAGGAATTTACACAACAATAATGATGTGCTAGAATTTCTGCATGGATATGGAAACACTGGATATTGAAGTCCGGAAATATATCAGAAACATAGAACTGCAAAAAGCCGAAGCGCAGCGATGCATTGCAGAACTCACCGAACGGCAGAAAGCGGTGGCGGCTGAAAACAATCTGCTCCATATCCAATTAACCGAACTAAAAGAACGGTATGATCTGTTACTGTATAAGCGGTTTGCCCGAAGTGCGGAACAACTTCTTAAAGACAAAAAGCAATTATTTTTATTTGACGAACCTATATCGAATGAGGAAGAGCCCGGAACCGGTCAGACGGCGCCTCAGACAATCAAATCGTATAAACGAAGCGCGCGGGGGCGAAAGCCGATAGATCCGGCCATACCCCGGGAAGTAGAAATTATAGACATTCCGGAAGCAGACAAGCGATGTGCCTGCGGAACGATGCTCAAAAAGATAGGGGAAGAGATATCAGAACGGCTTGAAATAGTCCCGCCGCGCATTTATGTGAAACAAATAGTCCGGCCGAAGTATGCGTGTCCTGAATGCGAGGGAGCCGATGACCCAGACAAGCCAACAGTTCACGTCGCCCCCGCTCCGGTTTCGATAATCCCCGGCAGCATCGTTACTCCGGGCCTGTTGAGCACTATCATGATAGCCAAATACCAGGATCATCTACCGTTTTACCGGCAGGAACTCCAATTTGAGCGAATTGGGGTGACCATAAGCCGGCAGGATATGGCTCATTGGCAGCAACGCGTCTACCAACGGCTTCTTCCCCTGTTTGAGTTGTTGAAACAGGCGGTCAAGTCAGGGCCGGTTATGGGCATGGACGAGACTACAGTCCAGGTCATGGGAGAGGAAGGTCGGGCTGACACGCAGAAATCCTACATGTGGCTTGCGCGCGGGGGACCGCCGGGGAAACCGGTTGTACTTTTTGAGTACCGGGAAACGAGAGCGGCGAAACATCTCCCCGAGTTTCTTGAGGGATTCGTAGGATATCTCCAAACCGATGGATATCGCGGCTATGAAACGGCGATATCCTCATACCCGGCGATCCGCCATGTGGGTTGTTTTGCCCATGCCCGGCGGTATTTTTTCGAAGCGGCCAAGGTTACTCGAACCTCCGGTTCACAAAAGAAAGGCCTTGCCGAGGAAGCAATCGGATACATAAAGAAGCTCTATGTGCTGGAAGAAACGTTACGGAAACAGGATATCTCTCTCTCGAGATTCTTAAACGAACGAGGAAAAGCAGCGGCGGTTATTTTTTCCGAATTCAAAGCATGGCTGGATCAAAAAGTCCAGGAAACGCCGCCTTCGTTGTTGTTGGGAAAGGCAATTGGGTACACCCGCGATCATTGGGAAACCCTTACGGCGTATACTGAGTGTGCTTATTTGACCCCGGACAATAACGCCTGTGAGAACGCACTACGGCCTTTCGTACTCGGTCGCAAGAACTGGTTATTCAACAAAAGCCCCGATGGCGCCAAAAGCTCCTGCGGAATGTACTCCCTCATTGAAACTGCTAAACAGAACGGACTTATTCCCCGGGATTATCTTACCCTGCTATTTGACCGGTGCCCTTCCGCAAAGACCCCTGAAGACTGGGCAGCCCTTCTCCCGTGGAATATCAAAAATAATAAAAAAAACACATAGTTTTTATGTATTTACGCTAAAACAGTTCTTTAATTTACGGTTAC
>NZ_AEEA01000082.1 GCF_000297095.1 Treponema primitia ZAS-1
ATACCAGGTGGGTACAGGAGCCTATGCCTACGGGACCGGCGTAAGTGTTGCGGGGACCAATTCCAACACCATCCCCGGCGGCAGGGGTAATGTAGTCCTAGTTAAATACGATACCGCAGGGACAGCCCAGTGGGCAAAAACGGTATCGGCGGGGGCAGGCAGATCTATCTTTTACTCCGTCATGGTAGACGGGAATGGGAATGTGTATGCCGCAGGATCCCAGTTTGGGACAGGGACCTTTACCTACGGTACCGGCGTAAGCGCCACTGGGACTTCTATCACCGAAAATGTAGTCCTAGTTAAGTATGACACCGTAGGGACGGCCCAGTGGGCAAAAACGGTAACGGCGGGGGCAGACCCATCTATCTTTACCTCCGTCGCAGTAGACGAGAGCGGGAATGTGTATGCCGCAGGAGCCCAGTTTGGGACAGGGACCTTTACCTACGGGCCAGGCATAGACGCTACGGGGAGTAGTTCTACCGGCAACAATGTGGTCCTGGTTAAGTACAATGTC
>NZ_AEEA01000083.1 GCF_000297095.1 Treponema primitia ZAS-1
TACGCGCCCCTACAAAGAGGATGATCCTACGGATCCTATCGGGGTGTATGGGCTCACGAAGCGGGACGGGGAAACGGCCATCTTTGAACGCAGCGATGCGGCGTATATTATCCGGACGGCATGGCTGTACGGGCAGTACGGGAATAACTTTGTAACCACCATGCTCCGCCTGATGGCCGAGCGGGAAACCGTGCGGGTGGTAAACGACCAGCGGGGCAGCCCCACCTGGGCTTTCGACCTGGCCAATACGGTCGCGGACCTGATCTTGCGCTCAGACAGTGGAACGCTGCCTTATGGCATTTACCATTATACCAACGGGGGGGATATTACCTGGTATGAGTTTGCGCAGGAAATCTACGCCCAGGGAAAAAAGCAGGGGCTCCTTACCCGGGACTGTGCGGTAGAACCCTGCACCAGCGC
>NZ_AEEA01000084.1 GCF_000297095.1 Treponema primitia ZAS-1
ACCCCGGTTACCCGGCGCTTCGCTTAGTTTCGTCTCTCTCCCCTTCCCTATATTGCCAAAGAACACTGAAGTTTCCGCTAAAGCGAAACTTCCCCCGCTGTGTCTGTCCACAACGGTTTGCAGACACTACAACACCTACGAATTGACTGTCAAGCCACTTTCATCTTTGCCATTTATTTTTTACAAAAGACTTCAGGCAATTACGATATCCATAGGCCTGTTTTAACAGGCGTTAAGAACAAAATTATCCTCTAATGAAAAAAATGTCAATAGGTTCTTATAAAAAACCTTTATTTATTTTCCGCTTTTCCGGACTGTTTATATACAGAAACATAATCGGCAAAAGAAATCAGGGAAATTAGGACAGAAATGATAAAAAACGCCAGAGCAGTGGTACGGAGAATACCGAAATAAGGCCCCCCTATCCCCAGGCGCTGAACGCTGGAAGCGAGAAGGGCGGCTATCCCGGTAAACATATAGGCAAAAGCCTTGATTTTCCCCCCCTTCCGGGCGCCCATGGCGATTCCCCTTTTCAACATCAGGTTCCGCAGGAAGAGAATGCCGAATTCACGGTATAAAATCACCAGGAAGGGGATCACCGGCAGGATACGGTCCGCCACAAAGCAGAGGAAAAAGGTGATCCAGACCAGGGTATCCGCAAAGGGATCGAAAAGTTTGCCAAAATCGCTCACTTCCTTCCGGCTTCGGGCGATTTTACCATCGATTAAATCGGTGATTTCGGTGATAAAAAAGAGGATCCAGAGAACCGGTACGGTCCAGGATGTCGTTATGGGGACCCAAAAGGGCGCTACCACATGGAGGAGATAAACAATAAAAAAACAGGGTGCAAAAACCAGACGCACCGCGGTCACCTTATCAGCCAAAGTCATGGCTTATTATGTAACCTGGGTATGGTCTTGTCAATTCACGTTCATTTAATTGACAAAGTCGGCTACCGGTTTTATACTAAACAACATAAGATAACCCAAATAAGGGAGGCCGTAAATGGCAAAAGTAGAGTTGAAAAACATCTGCAAAGTGTATGAAGGGAATGTCCGCGCCGTGGACAATGCCAACATCACCGTCGAGGACAAGGAATTTGTCGTATTTGTAGGGCCCTCGGGGTGTGGAAAGTCCACAACCCTCAGGATGATCGCCGGTTTGGAGGATATTACCGAAGGGGAACTCCTGATTGACGGGGAACAGATGAACGATGTCCCCCCCAAGGACCGGAATATCGCCATGGTATTCCAGAATTACGCCCTGTATCCCCATATGTCGGTATACGAGAACATGGCCTTCGGGCTCCGTATCCGGAAATTGGATAAGGCGGAAATAGATCGCCGGGTCCATGAAGCTGCAAAAATCCTTGATATCGAGAAGTTCCTGGAACGTAAGCCCAAGGCTCTTTCCGGCGGGCAGCGTCAGCGGGTTGCCGTGGGACGGGCCATTGTCCGAAATCCCAAGGTGTTCCTTTTTGACGAGCCCCTTTCCAACCTGGACGCCAAGCTCCGGGTGCAGATGCGGGTTGAACTGTCGGACCTTCACCACCGGCTGGATGCCACCATGATCTACGTTACCCACGATCAGGTTGAAGCCATGACCATGGCCAGTAAAATCGTGGTTATGAAGGACGGAAGGGTTCAGCAGATCGGATCCCCCCTGTATCTTTACAACCACCCGATCAATAAATTTGTAGCCGGATTCATCGGATCCCCGCCCATGAACTTCCTCACCGTAAAGGTGGCCGAAAAGGGCGGTTCTATCGTATTGGAAGAGGGTTCCTTCGATCTGAAACCCGCTCCGGAGCATGTTTCCTACCTTAAGGAATACGTTGGGAAGGAAATTTACTTTGGCATCCGCCCGGAAGACCTGACCTTTACCGAAACTGCGTCAGCGGAAAACAACATGAAGGTTAAAGTCGAGGTTATTGAACCCCTGGGGGCGGATATACACCTCTGGCTCAAAACCGAAACCCAACCTCTTGTGGCCCGGACTGAGCCTCACCATACCTTTACCATCGGCGAGACGATAAATCTGGTTCCCCACCAGGACAAGGCCCGTTACTTCGACAAAGAAACGGAGCTTTCCATCCTGAAAGAACTGGACGATAAGGCAAAATAAAACAAAATCGTATATCATAACCGCAAGGATTCTTTGTTCCTTGCGGTTTTTTCATCTCAGGGATGGATCTTGATCATTCCTCTTTACCTTTTCATTGATAAGCCTAGCATGTTATAAAAGAGAACGAGGTTATGTATTGTTTCTTAAAAATTTAGACATATTTGGGTTTAAATCCTTTGCTGACCGGACCCGGGTCGATTTTGCCGATGGGATCACCGCCCTTTTAGGGCCCAATGGATGCGGTAAGTCCAATGTGGTGGACGCCATCAAATGGGTTCTTGGTGAACAGGCCTCCCGGGCTATGCGGGCCGAAAAGATGGAAGATGTCATCTTTAACGGTACTGAAAACCGAAAAGCCCTTAATGTGGCGGAGGTGGCCCTGACCCTGGAGAATGAGTCCGGGCGGCTCCCCATGGACGTGGCGGAGATTCAGATTAAACGCCGGCTCTACCGCTCCGGGGAAAGCGAATACTATATCAATTCCACCCAGGTCAAACTTAAGGATATTCGGGAGCTCTTCTGGGACACCGGGGTGGGCAAGGCTGCCTATTCCGTGATGGAACAGGGTAAAATTGACCAGGTCCTGTCTTCTAAGCCCGATGAACGGCGTTATCTCTTTGAAGAAGCCGCAGGAATTACCCGTTTCAAGGTAAAAAGCGCCGAAGCGGAGCGGAAACTCGCAAAAACCGAAGAAAATATGCGTCAGGTTGAGGGAATTCTGGGGGAGGTAAAGCGATCCTACGATACCCTTAAGATCCAGGCTGATAAAACTCTGAAATATCGGACTTTACGGGAAGAAGTTTTTCAATTCGAGCTGGATATTCAGCTTCTTCGGTTAAAACAGTTCAAATACGAGCGGGATGACCGGAATGAAAACCTCAAGAAAAAAACCGCCGATCGGGATTCCATCCGGGCTGATATTGACGCCATCAACAAATCCCTGGAAGAAAACATGGATGTGGTTAATTCCATGGAGGAACAACTCGTCGATTTCCAGAAGAAAATTTACGGCCTGGCGGTGGAAAAAAATGCCCGGGAAAAGGAAGGGCGGCTCCTAACGGAACAGCGGGCGGAAACCCATGCCGCTATTCAGCAGAACGAGAGCCGGGAACGGGCTATTGGTATAAAAATTGAAGAACTTACCGAGGATGTCGAAGAACAGGAAGGAACAGTCCGGGACCTCCAGAAGAAGGTCCACGATATAGAAGTAAACATCGCCTCCTTTGAAGAAAATATTCAGACCGCAGCCTCCCGTATCGGGGAAAACGATTCGGGGGTGCGCCGGAATGAGGAAGAGATACACGGCCTTGAGAAGGAGCGGGGGGAGCATGAAAAGGCCCTGGAGGCCATTACCGACGATATCGTCGCCGCCCTGGACGCGGGGCTGCGGGAGGCGGGCTACTCCGCCACGGAACGGAGGAGTACCGAGGCAGCCCTGGAGGAAACCCTGGCCTTGCTGCGGACCCACCTTTCCGGCCGGGAAACCCTGCTCCGTGATTTGGCCGCAGCGGCCGACCGGGCGGAGGCTGGGGAACAGATACCTTCTGCGGTGGAGTTAAAGCATATCGCCGAGGGGCTTGCAACGGTCCTGAGCGATGCGGCGGGATTAGGGGACAAGGTACTGGCGCTTTTTGAAAGCTATAGGAAAAGTACCCCAGCCTTTATCGACGAATTCCTCGCCCCCGAGGGGATCATCACCAAAAAACGGGCGCTGGACGCTAAAATCCGGGCAGCCAATGAGGGGATTGTAGAACGGCGGGGCAGGATCTCCGGCCTCAGACAGGACAACGAAAGTCTGAGCGTGAAGATAAACGAATACCGGGCGACCCTGGAGGAACTCCGCCTTGGCCGGGTACGGATGTCTACCCAGGCCCAGTCTGCGGAGGAACAGGCCAGGCTTATACGCCGGGAATTGACCGGGCAGGAGGGGCTCCTTAAAACGATTCGGGACGAACTCTTTTTAGCCCGCAAACGGTTTGATGAAATTAACGAGCGGATCTCCGATACGGAAATGGAGCTTGCCGAAATAGAGCGGAAAGGTATGCAGCTGACCGCGGATTTGGAAAAGCTTGAAAAGGATATCAGCAAACGGAACGGAGATGTGGCGGGGAAACAGGAGACCATCAAAAAACGGATGGTAGAACTTGCCAAGGTGCAGGATACCCTGGAACGGATCCACATGGAATTGGTCCAGTCCGACACGGAGATTAAGAATATTCAGGATAATTTCCGGGAGACCCACTCCAGGGATCTTATGGAATTTGAGGAACGGATTTTCACCATCACCACGGCGCCGGCGGAACTGCGGGAGAGCCTGAGCCGGACCAGGGCGAGCCTTAAGGACCTGGGATCGGTTAACCTTATGGCCCCGGAGGAATTTGCGGAAACTAAGGAACGGTATGACTTTCTTTCCACTCAGTTGGCGGATCTTACCAAAGCCCGGGATGACCTGGAAAATATTACCAAGGAAATAAGGGCGGAATCTTCGGATCTGTTCATGGAGACCTACAATAAAATTAAGCGGAATTTTAACAATATGTTTCGCCGGCTCTTTGGGGGCGGCAAGGCGCTGCTCCAACTCCAGGATCTCAACCATGTACTGGAATCGGGGATTGAAATCTACGCCCAGCCTCCGGGGAAGAAGCTGGAAAACATCTCCCTCCTTTCGGGGGGCGAAAAATCCATGACCGCAGTTGCCCTGCTCTTTGCCACCTATATGGTAAAGCCCTCCCCCTTCTGTCTGCTGGACGAAATAGACGCCGCCCTGGACGAGGATAACGTTATCCGCTTTGTCCATCTCCTGCGGGAATTCGGTAACACCAGCCAATTCATCGTCATCACCCATAATAAGAAGACCGTGACCAGCGCAGAAACCCTCCTGGGGGTTACTATGGAAGAATCGGGGGTTACCAAGGTTATTTCGGTGAAACTGAAGAACGAAGAAGTAGTGATAACTCCGAATCCTGCCACAGATACGCCGCTGTTTGAGGAAGAGGATGTGGAAATTGAAGAAGGCCGGGAACTGCCCATAGGCATCGACGACCCCACCTTGGTGAGCGAAGCAGAACTACGACCGATTCGATCGGCGGGGAAGAAGTGATGACAATGCAGTATCGCCCTATCGGCAATACGGGGATCTCCGCAAGCATCATCGGGCTTGGAGCCGAGCACCTGGATACTAAGCCTTCAGCTACGGTGGACGAGGTTATCGGGACCGCCCTGGAGCAGGGTATCAATATGATGGACCTTTTTATGCCCGGCGAAACGGTACGGACCAATATCGGCAAGGCTTTGGCGGGGAAGCGGGATAAAATGCATATCCAGGGGCATATCGGGTCTACGGATATCAATGAACAGTACGATGTAAGCCGGGACCTGGGGGTCTGTAAAAAGTACTTTGAGAATCTGCTCCGCTGCCTCCATACGGATTATATTGATTTCGGGATGCTATTTTTTATCGATTCGGAAAAGAGTTTTACCCAGGTCTTTGAAGGGGAAATACTGAAATACGCCCAGGATCTGAAAAAGCAGGGAACCATCCGGGCTATCGGCGCCAGTTCCCATAACCCCATCATAGCCCGCCGTATGGTTGAAACCGGAATACTGGATCTCCTTATGTTCAGCATTAACCCCGCCTTTGATATGGCTCCCCGGGGCGTCAATGTGCTGGACCATCTGGATGGACAGGGGAAGCCCTTCGGCTATGAGAAGAACCTGGATAGCGACCGGGCTACCCTGTACCGGCTCTGCGAACAGCGGGGGGTTGGCATCACGGTGATGAAGACCCTGGGGGCGGGGAAGCTCCTCTCCAAGGAACATACCCCCTTTTCGCGGGAACTGACCGTGGGGCAGTGCATCCACTACGCCCTGACCCGGCCGGCGGTGGTGAGTACCCTTATCGGCTGTTCCTCCGCCGCGCAGGTACACGAGGCGGTAGGGTATCTGGATATGGACGATACGGCGCGGGATTACAGCGGTATTATTGAACAGTACCAGGGGAGTTTTAAGGGTAACTGCGTTTACTGCAACCACTGTCTCCCCTGCCCTCAGGGGATCAATATAGCCGATGTGAACAAGTACCTGGACATCGCCGTCCTGGATGAAAAGGCGGTTCCCCCCAGTATTACCCAGCATTACAAGGCCCTGAACTCCCACGGCTCCGACTGCATTGCTTGCGGAAGCTGCGAAGAACGGTGCCCCTTCTCGGTACCGGTAATCAAAAATATGGAACGGGCGGCGGCTTTGTTCGGCGTTTGAGCATACTGGGCCCATTAAAAAAGGCCGCTCCGGAAGGGGGCGGCCTTTTTCATTCCTTAGGGAAAACTTTATTTTTTAAGATTGTAGAAGGCTTTCCTTCCGGCATATTCGGAAACGCCCTCAAGCTGTTCCTCAATGCGGATAAGCTGGTTGTACTTGGCAACCCGGTCGGTACGGCTCATGGAACCGGTCTTTATCTGGCCGGTTTCCAGGCCTACTACCAGGTCGGCGATGAAAGTATCCTCGGTTTCGCCGGAACGATGGGAAACGATGGCGGTATAGCCGGCCCGCTTGGCCATCTCAACCGCTTCGTAGGTTTCGGTAACCGTGCCGATCTGGTTTACCTTGATCAGGATGGAGTTACAGGCCCCAAGGCCAATGCCCTTTTCAAGCCGCTTGGTGTTGGTAACGAAGAAGTCGTCACCCACGATCTGTACTTTGTCGCCCAGGGCTTTGGTAAGCTTTACATACCCGTCCCAATCGTCCTGATCCAGGGGATCTTCGATGGAAATGATGGGGTACTTTTTTACCCAATCGGTGTAGATACCGATCATTTCGTCGGCGCTAAAGAGTTTACCCGGGTTGGACTTCCAGAACTTATAACCCTTCTTGTCGCCTTCGCCGAAAAGTTCGGAGCTGGCGCAGTCCAGGGCAATGCCGAACTGTTCCCCGGGCTTGTAACCGGCCTTCTCGATGGCCTTCATGATAAATTCCAGGGCTTCCTCGTTGCCGATATCCGGGGCAAATCCGCCTTCGTCACCCACGGCGGTGTTCTTTCCCGCAGCGTGGAGGAGGCTCTTCAGGTTGTGGAAAACCTCGGCGGTCCAGCGAACCGCTTCCACGATGGATTCGGCGCCAATGGGCATAACCATAAATTCCTGGAAGTCGATCTTATTATCCGAGTGTTTGCCGCCGTTGATGATATTCGCCATGGGCACCGGGAGCAGGTTGGAATGGAAGGTACCAAGGTACTTGTAGAGGGGGAGTCCCAGATATTCAGCCGCAGCGCGGGCGGTGGCCATGGATACGCCTAAGATGGCATTGGCCCCGAGTTTACTCTTGTTTTCAGTCCCGTCAAGTTCAATCATGGTCCGGTCGATATCAACCTGCTCCAGGGCATCGTAGCCCTGCAGTTCCGGAGCGATAATATCGTTGACATTCGCCACCGCCTTCTGGACGCCCTTACCCAAGTACCGGCCTTTGTCACCGTCCCGAAGCTCCACCGCTTCGTAATCACCGGTGGACGCCCCGGAGGGAACTGCGGCCCGCCCAAGGGAGCCGTCTTCCAGCTGTACTTCGACCTCAACCGTGGGATTTCCACGGGAATCGAGAATTTCGCGTGCCTGTACATATTCGATAATACTCATAATTGTCTTTCTCCTTGTTAATGAAATAAATCTTCTATTATTGTCCGGTTTTATGGCCTCTGCGTCAATAGTCCAGACGGCGAAGCTCCAACCTGGCGTTGAGGTTTTCGGGATCCAGTTCCAGGACCTTTCCCAGAACCAGCCGGCTTTCCTCATCCCGGCCTAGCATATGAAGGCAGCGGGCAATACGCAGCCGTACCTTGGCCTCACTGAGCCGGTCCTTTACCAGGGAAGCGGCGCTTTCATAGTACTCCAGGGCCAGGGAAAGGGAACGCCGGCTTTCCGTAATCAAACCCAGATTTGCCGGGACCTGCCAAAGGGCGGTGTGGTCTACCTGTTCCACAAGGCGGGTTTCCCCTTCCGTAAGCAAACCCTCCCGGATAAGGCGGAAAACATCATGGAGGACCAGCCAGGAGCCGTCTATTCCATTCATCCGGGCCTGCCGCAAAAGCAGGGCTGTTTCCGGAAACTGCCGCTGGCGGTCAAAATACCAGGCCCCCCAGCGGTAGAGCGCCTCCTCCCGGGGGTGACGGCCCAAGAGCAGCCATGTTTCCGCCACGGTCCGCCTGATTTCCCACCCCTCCAGCCGGCGGCGGACTAATTCCAGATCCAGAAGGGGCTGTCCAGAATTCTGTTCGCTTAGTATGTCCTCCGCACGGGGTGTGTCAAAAAGGCGGCTATATCCGATAATTCCGTAGATATGCCCAGGCGCCTCTGAAAAAAGATCCCCATAATAGGCGATCTTTTTCTGTTCTTCCGTACTTGCCGAGGCCAGGTTATAGAGACTTCGGACCCTCAGGTCTTGTGGGATACTCAGATCACTCGGGATCTGGGGTGCATTAAGCGATGGGGCAGCCAGAATAGTCCAAATTTCGATAGCTCCCTCCCGGAAATCCGCTAACCAGAGGGAATCGGCCAAACGGCCCAGGGAAGGGGCATCGGAAAACTTCGTTGCAAGGAGAGAAAAAAGCTCCGCAGCCCTCAGGGGATTAGTATCATAAAAATACTCCGCTCCAAAGCGCAGGGCCTTTTCCGAAATATCCCCGGCGCTGATCAACGAGACGATCCGGGAATTGGCGGCCGCCATATCCTCCGCAAGGAGGTCCAATAAAACAGAATTAACAAGGAAATTCTCCCACTCTGCTCCGTTGAAGGCGGAAACCCCGGCGGCCAGAAATTCCGCACCCCGGGGCAAAACAGCGGCTGTGGTGGGATCCGACAGGTCCCCCAGGAGTACGCTGATATCCAAGGCCAGGGAAAGCAGATTTTTTTCCGATAAAAGGCCTGCATACTGCCTCAACTTAGTCTGAACTCCGTCGGGGAATTGATCCGGATATTCCATCAACAGGGCGTCGGCGGCAAGGGCGGCAAGGGGTTCTGAAAATGGAAAGGCGGCGGCGGCTCTTTCCGTCGCTTCACGGTAGGCGTTTCTGAACCGGGTCTGATTTTCGCCGGATGTCTCCAATGCCAGGTTCCTGCGGCGCTTCAGGACTGAAAGATGGGTTTCCACCCCAATGGCCTTCTTTTCCAGCCGGTCCAGCATGGAGTTGAAGCGCTCCGGCGCGGTTTTCGGTGTTTCCCGGAGAAGGGCGTCGAAGTTCCTGATTTCCCGGAAAAAACTCCCCTGCTCCGAAAAATCGCTCCATCCTGTATAGTAGGTCAGGAAGGCGATTGCTCCTGAAAGAACCAGGGAAATTACCAGCCCCAGAATACATACCGTCCGGAGCTTGGGAATTGCCGCGACCGGCTTCATTTTGGGGCGCCTTCCAGGGGCTGCGGACCTTGTAAGGTCCGACGAATACTGTCCAGAACGCCATTGATAAAACGATAGGAATCATCGGTACCAAATTCCCGGGATATACCTATGGCCTCATCAATAACAATTGAGGGAGATACATCGTTCTGGTATATGAGGGTATAGGCGCTCATCCTGAGCAGGGCAAGATCAACCCGGTTTAGCCGGGAAAAATCCCAGTTCTTCAAATGGGCGCGGATTATATCATCCACGGCGCCAATATTTTCTATGGTACCTTGAATTAAAAGACGAGAAAATTCAGCGGTATTTCCATCCAGGGCATCCCGTTTCTCCGTTTCCAGCCAGGAAAAACTAAGGAGTTCCTCCAATGCGGAAGGGGTGACGTCCCAGGAATACAGGGCTTGAAAAGCCAGGATCCGTCCTTTTCTACGTGAGGCCATAGCTTACCAAACGAGCAATTCTTCGTGGATCTCCACGGCACCCTCTTTCCGGAGATCCTCTGCCAGGGTATTGGTCACCACTGCGGCGCCGTTGGTAAGAGCCCGCTGCATCAACTGGGAGTTGATCAAATCCCGGACAGTGGCGGGGTTCCCCCAACGGTAAATATCCTCAAGCCCAAGGTTCGCCTGCCGGTACTTTCTGGTTACCTTGATGATAAAAAAGCCCTGACGGCCTTCAATTATCCCGGACACGGCGTTTTCCTCCAAAGGTAATGCCTTATCGATAAACTCCAGGCCAAAAACCTGTTGGATCCGGGGATCCTCGGTGGTTAACTGGATATACCGGGCGGAACCGGAGTTGCTGGAAGATTCCACAATGGCGGATTCCTCATTAAAGACCGAAGAACTGGAACCAATTTTCCGAGCCAACTCTTCCGCCCTGGTCCGGGCGGCGGTCTTGGTAGCGGAACTAGCGCCATAGGGGATCCGTATCCAGTCAAAGGAAATTGTATCGGGCCGTATAAACCGGGCTTTGTTACGGTTATAAAAGGTTTGAATCTCTTCTTCCGCCGGCGCTCCTCCTGCTATGGAAATCAGGTACTTCTGTACCAGCAATTGCCGCCGGATCTGCCCCCGGAGGGTGACCAAATCCATACCCTGCTTCTTTATGACATCGTTGAATTCTTCATCCGTGGGAGGCCTGCCTGCTTGAGCGGCCAGCTCATCCTTTAAACCCTGGATTTCGTTATTTATATCACTATCGGTTATGGAATCCCCAGCCTTGGCCTTTTCCGCCGCTTGTACAATGTACTGTTCTATGTATTTTTGCCGGATAATATCCTCATGAAGGTAGGTTTGAAAGGCAGAATAGCTCAAGCCATACTGTTTTTCGATGCCTTCGGAAAATTCCTGATCCGTAACCGGCCGGCCGGCGCTGGCGCGGACCATCTGAATCCGCTGTTCCAATTCCGCATTGGACGAACTGATGCCCACCCTTTCAGCCGCCTGGAGGACCAGCCGCTCACTGATCATGGCATCCAACACCATACGATGAAGATCCAGGGCGCTCACTTGCGGAGGAATCTCCTGCATTTTGGACCGCCTATCCACCTCTACACGCAGCTGTTTGACAAAAATATATTCGCTCTTGGTTAAGGTCACCTTGGCCACGTTTTGTAAGTCCCGCTGATCCCCGGACAAATCATTGGGAGATGAGACGCTGCTGGACGCCCCCCCCCCAATTGGGGTTCCCTCCGGAAGAGGAGCCGCTTTCGGTTCCTTTTTGCCCCCGCCGAACAGGAAGCCGGTTGCGAAAACAGCGAAAATTATCAGAAAAAGAAAATACTTCGCAAATTTCTTCATATGCATATCCTAAATATACTCTTTTTTGCGTAACATGACTATTCCAGGACCGCCCGGATACGCCGGACCCCGGAGGAGGAAGACTGCTCCTTCTGAATCTTGAAGGTCCCCATGGTTCCGGTATGCTCCACATGGGGGCCGCCGCAAACTTCCTTAGAGAAATCTCCGATGGTATATACCTTTACCTGGGATTCGTACTTTTCCCCAAAAAGCGCCATCGCCCCGGAGGCTTTGGCAGCCTCAAGGTCCATCACCGCCATGGTAACCGGCAGGTCCCGTTGGATCTGCTCGTTCACGATGGCTTCAACCTTCGCCAACTCCTCCGGCGTCATGGGGGCGCCATGGGAAAAGTCGAAGCGCATACGCTCGGCGGTGATGTTGGAACCCTTCTGGGCCACGTGATCCCCCAGTACCATACGCAATGCCTTTTGCAGCAAATGGGTTGCCGTATGATATTTGGTAGTTGTCTCGGAATGATCCGAAAGGCCGCCCTTAAAGATCTGTTCGCTCCCCGCCCGGGAAAGTTCCTGATGCTTCTTGAAGGCCTCGTCAAATTCCTCCCGGTTCACCTTTAGACCCTGCTCTGCCGCAAGCTCCTCGGTGAGCTCAATGGGGAAACCGTAGGTATCGTAGAGCTTAAATGCAAGCCGGCCGGACATAATTTTCCGGGGGTCCTTTATGAGGTTGGGGAGCAGCTTCTCAAATTCATGTTCCCCCTTCTGGAGGGTTTCCAGGAATTTCTGTTCTTCGTTATCAAGCTCCCCAATGATACGGGCGCGGTTTTCCACCAGTTCCGGATAGGGCCCCTTGAGCTGATCCACCACCACTGCGGCAATGGGGGACAGAACTAGCCGGTCCTCAATGCCGAGCTTGCGTCCATGCCGCACCGCCCGGCGTATGAGCCGGCGCAGCACATACCCGGCGCCGACGTTGGAAGGGGTCACCGCCTTGGGATCTCCCAATACAAAAGTGGAAGCCCGGACATGATCGCTGATGATCCGCACCGACTTGTCCTTTTCCGGATCTGAACCGTAGGTATAGCTACCTTTGGCAGCCTGCTCCACCGCAGCGATGATAGGAGCGAATATTTCAGTATCGTACACCGATTTCTTGCCGTTCAGGATAGTCACGGTCCGCTCTATACCCATGCCGGTATCCACACACTTACGGGCTAGAGGTTCGTAGGCGCCCTCGGCGGTCTTATTGTACTGCATGAACACGTCATTCCAGATCTCAAGCCATTTCCCGCAGGAACAGCCGGGACCGCAGTCCGGGCCGCAGGGCTCCTTCCCAATATCAAAGAACATCTCCGAATCCGGGCCGCAGGGACCGGTGGCGCCCGCAGGCCCCCACCAGTTGTCCTCCCGGGGGCGGTAGGCAATACGGTTCTCCGGGATGCCCAGTTCCTTCCAGACCTTGGCGGATTCATCATCCCGGGGAACGATCTCGTCCCCCTGAAAAACAGTAACCCCCAACTTTTCAATGGGGATACCCAGCCATTTGGGGGAGGTGAGGAACTCAAAGCTCATCTTAATGGCCCCTTCTTTAAAGTAATCCCCCAGGGACCAATTTCCCAACATTTCAAAAAAGGTGAGGTGGCTGGGATCCCCCACGGACTCAATATCCCCGGTACGTATGCACTTCTGATAATCCACAAGCCTATTCCCTGCAGGATGGGGCTCCCCTAAAAGGTAGGGTACCAGGGGGTGCATACCGGCGGTAGTAAAAAGCACCGTAGGATCATTTTCGGGCAGCAGAGACTTGCCCTGGATCTGAGCATGTTCCTTTGATTTGAAAAATTCGACGTACTTAGAACGAAGTTCCTGGGCATTCATAACTAACCTCTACAAACTCTTAATTGAATTATCCGAATTATGATACAATATAATCATGAGAATTAAAAGACATTTAGGACTGGCATTACTAACTTTACTTCTCATTGAACCTATGTGGTTCAACGGGTGCGCCGGATTGAACAATGCAAAGAAACCGGGGGATGATGAAAAAAACCCTGCCGAAACAGATCAGGTCCTCCTTTTGAAAGAATACCATATTCCGGAGGATACGGAATTTTTACCCGTCCCCTTTTCCTGGCCCGTGGCAGCGCCGGGGGTAGGCGCCGTTACCCGGGAACAGGGAGATCCCCTGGCAAACCTCAATGATGATGAAAAAAAAGCACTAACCGAATCTTTCCGCGCCGCGTATGTTGAAGGACTGCTCCGGGAACTGCCGCTGAACGGGGCGCTTGGAGGTGATTTTGTCCACATCTGGCCTCCCGTCGAGCCGCTGAGCTTGGTCCAGAACTGGCGGAGCCGCGAGGATGTCCCCAATAGCTGGGGTATGCCGTCCCTGGTTTTGGCTGTCCGGGGTATGGAGAGGGATGAGGTATTTATAGTTCAGGGAGCCATCCTTAACATGTATGGAAGAAGCGCCGGGATCAACAGGGCTAATGGCGCCGCCGGGTACGGAGCCCCCCTGGGCGGGGAATTTTTATACCCGGACTTACGCGAGACCGGAATAGCCCAGCGTTTTGAATACGGTCTAATCCGTGTGGATACCGCCGGGAAGAGCGCCTTTGTCCGAACAGAGGATGTGCCGGAGAAGCTTCCCCCGGAAGCCGTAGGACAATATCCCGGGGACGATGGAACTATCAAGCAGGATTTTCAGAGGGCCTGGCAGCGGGGGATACATACGAAGCTGCCGGAACTTAACCCGGACGGCCCGGTACAGCGGCTGGATTTCTCCGAAGGATCCTGGAAAATTCCCACAGAGTCCGGAACCATTCAGATCACATCACTCTATTTCCAGAGCTTTAATTCGGGCAACGCCCTGTTTCTTCTGGGACGATCCCCGGAGGCTCCCTTCCAAACCAGGATTATCACCGGACCTTTCCTGGACGCCTTCCTGGCAGGAGAGGATCAAATCCTGCCCGGCGCTGGGGCAGCAACTCCGCTGCTAGGAACCGATTCTGCCGGGGAACTTCCCGAACGCCTGCTCCGGGGTCTTAGCCTCTACGGGCTTCCCCTGACCGATTCCTATCCGTCACCGGAAGAAGGGGCTTACAAGGAGACCCAGCGGTTTTCCCGGGGACGTATGGCAACACGTCCCTAACTATCCGCCCCTATTCTCTCCTCAACCTCAAGGGCGTCCTTCTCCATACCGATGGATCTGAAAATATCCGCAGAACGGCGGTAGGCGATATCCGCGGCGGGACCCTTTCCCGCCTTTTTATACACATCCCCCATGGCCTTCCAATCCGTTCCCAGACCATAGGTGTTTTCTGTCCGGCGGTCGTAGCTCAGGGCTTCCTCCAGGGCATTAAGGGCGCCCTGATATTGCCCGGACACCGAACGGATGGAGGCGATGAGGTACCAGTCATAGGCCGCCAGTTCCAGATACCCCCCTTTTATATGAATATCCTGGGCGTTTTTGATCCCCCTCTCTGCGTCATCCCAACGGCCCAGCTCTTTCTCCGCTAAGCCGATAACGGTCCAACCCAGAGCCAGGGCGATCTGTTCTTTTTTTATCAGCGACAGATCCTTCCGTACCTGGTCCCGAAGCTCCTCAGCGTTACTGCCGCCGCCGAGCAGCCGTCTCCTGGCGGTATAAATCCTGCTCACCGCCGCCAGCTCCGTATCGCCGATACGATCCGCCTCCGCCAGGGCGCCGTCAAAGGCGGCCTGGGCTTCGACAGCCCTGTTCAGGTAGGAAAGGATGTTCCCCCGGGAAAGGGCCACCCGGATGATCAATGCGGAATCGTCCGCGCTGACCGCAAAACGCTGGGCTTCGTTGATCAACGCAAAGGCTTCTGAATAATTTCCCCGGTCCGTTGCTTTATTAGCCGCCTCAAGCTGGGTTACCGCCATACGCCGCTGGGACCGTGTTTCCACCGGCCCCTTTGGCGCCGAAGAACAGCCTGCTAAAAAAAGTAGTAATACTACACCTGCATACTTCACCACTATCACTCCTCGTTAAAAAGCAACATCCCGGGGACTGGTCCCCCCTGTTCCGTGCGGAACCCGGTTAGGGATACCGTTTTTCAGCAGCGGGTTATTCCGCAGGGCAACGATCACGTCCTCCGCAGCCTCCAGGGCGGATCGAAGATCCGATATCAGGGCCGCCACCTGGGACATCTGGGTGGGGAAAACCGAAGCGGTGGACTCAACACTCTCCAGGGTTCCCGAAAGAGCCTTAAGGGACTTCTCAATATTGGTGTAAATTGCGCCATCCGTATCCAGAGCGCTTAATACCAGACTGTCCGGATTAGCCAGTTCCTGTGTGACGATCTTCAGGTCACCGATTACCGACCGTATATCATCGGTAATTTGTTCTATGTTTGTCAGGGAAGGCCGCAGGGATTTGTCCGCACTTTCAACCAGAGCGGAGGCGCCCCGGGCAGTACCCTCCACTCCGGCCATGGTCCGTCCAAGGCTGGTTTTTGTGTCCGTACCCCTAAAGGCGTCCCGGAGCTGGGTTACCACACCGTTGATATTCTGAAGCAGGGTATTAACCCTGGTTATTATAACCGTAATACTATCATCCTGGACCGGAATAAGTACCAGCCCTTTTTCAAGGGATTCCCTTCCTTCCTCGGAATTTACACTGGGAATAAAATCTCCGCCCAGGGGATCCGGATGAATCCCGGGATGAAAGAGGAACTGCCCGCCGCCGATACCGATAGGGTTTACCCGGATTTCGACCAGCGATCCTTCCCTGACCCGGTCAAGGTAGGTATCATAAATAGTAAACCTAACTTCTACCTTATCATCATCGGTCAGATCAAAGGACTTTACATTCCCGATGGTGAATCCCTTGTACTGAACCGGCATATTGGCGCTGAGGGCCGAGGCGGATTCAAAATGGGTACGGTAGGTCTGATCCTTGGCGAACCAGCGATGCCTTTTCCCAAGCATGAAAGTGGAAAAAACAAGGATCCCCAGGGCAACAATGATCAGGAGTCCCACAAGCTGGTCCGCAAACCGTATCCTGAATTTCATGATGCAATACCCTTCTTTATCATCCTTGACAGATTCTCATCCTCCGCAATCTCATCCCGTGTAAGGGTACGATACAAATTCCCTCCCATGATCATAGTAATCTTGTCGGCAAAATATTTAATAATCCTGAAATCGTGGCTTACAAAAATGATGGTACGTTTTTCCTCCTGCTGCTTCTTTACCAGGCCGATAAGCCGATCCGCGGCGTCATCGTCCAGGGATTCGGTCCACTCGTCCAGAAAAAGTAAGCCCGGCTTCAGGATCATGGCCCGGGCAAAGGCGATGAGTTTCTGCTCCCCCGTAGAGAGCATGGCGGGCCGGATATGGATATCCTTTGTATATCCCACATCCCTCAGCGCCTCGGTTATACGCCGGTTCCGGTCCTCCCGGCGCATTTGGGGAAAGTGAATCTTCAGGGGGAGTTCCAGACACTGGTACAGATCCTGGTTTGACCAGAGGGCCGAATCTTGAAAAACCACCGCCCCTTCCTTACGAAAAGCCAGGTTCTGTCCCCGGGTCATGGCGGCGATATTTTTCCCCCGGAAAAATACGTCCCCCCCGGTGGGAACCAGGAGCCCGGCGGCCAGCTTAAGGACCGTGCTTTTGCCGCCCCCCGAGGGTCCGACCAGGGCAAGGCTCTTCCCCTCCTCGACCTGCAAGGAGATATCCCGCACCACCTCTACATTTTGGGCCGAGAAGGATACGCCTTTCAATTCAATAATCGGTTCAGCCATATCATCCCTAACTCAGCGCCGTGTAATACAGGGCTGAAAGCAGTACATCCACAATGATACACCACACAAAGGAAGCCCCTACGGACTTAAGCCCCACCACGGGGATCTCCGTGCTGGCCCGCTCCACCGAAAAGCCGTTGATAATCGCCAGGACCGCGATTATCATCCCAAAGGCGATACTCTTTACTATAGTTATGACGATATCCTGGATGGTCAGCGCCTCCAGAAGATTATTGAAATAGTACGCCGCCGGCATGGGGTTGAAAAACTGGACCACCAGAAAGGACCCTGCCAGGCCGAAAACGGAAAAGTAGATGTTCAGCAGGAACATGGAAACGGTTACCGCCAGGAACCGCGGCACCGCCAGATACTCAATGGGGTCAACCCCGACGGATATATAGGCCTCCACCTCGTGGGAAATAACCATTCCGCCAATTTCGGTGGCAATGGCGGTGGCCGACCGGGCTATGATGATAAAAGCCGCCAGCAAAGGCCCCAGCTCCCGGGTAACGATGATAATAAGCAGGGTATAGAGGAGCCGCTCCTGGGAAAGGCTGGCCAGCAGGGGCATACCGATCACATACACCGCAGCTCCTATCCCCAGGGCGAGCAGAGAAGCAATCCCCAGGGCTTCCACAAAGGTAAAGAGGATTTGCATGACCAGTATCTTATACGCCGCCTGTCCCCGGAACACAAAATTCCCGATGCCGCCAAGGGTTCTGGCAAAAAAGCCCAGGGTATAAAAAACACTATCCAGGCGAAAGGCTTTGATACTCATCTGTTTCCCTTAATTATATCATAAATTTCGATTTTTAATAGTAGTGATTATGATTTCCGAGCCCTTGTCCGGCTATTTCACCTCCCGTATACTGCTTTTATGCACCGGATTATCGCGGATCTTCACCTCCATTCCCCCTATTCCCGGGCTACCAGCAAACGGAATTCCCCCGCCTTCCTGGATCGTTGGGCGCAGATCAAGGGTATCAACCTGGCGGGAACCGGCGACTGTACCCATCCGCAGTGGCTTGCGGATCTTCAAGGTGCGCTTGTTGAGGCGGAAGAGGGCTTTTATACCCTTAAAGAGGATATACGCCGGGATTTTGACCGCGGACCTGCCCTGGAGGAAGGGCTCCCCCACCCGGCGAATGGGGATACGCCGGTACGATTTGTGCTGACCGGAGAAATCAGCACGATCTACACCAGGGGTACCAAGACTAGGAAGGTCCACCACCTGATCCTGCTCCCCAGCCTGGAGGCAGCAGCAGCCTTCCAGGTACGGCTGGAACGGGTCGGCAATATCCGTTCCGATGGACGGCCTATCCTGGGCTTGGATTCCCGGGACCTCCTGGAGCTGCTCCTGGAATCGGATCCTCGGTCCCTGCTCATCCCCGCCCATATCTGGACTCCCTGGTTTTCCGTCCTGGGCGCCCGCTCGGGTTTCGACTCTATCGACGAATGTTACCGGGATTTGGCGCCCCATATTCATGCCATAGAAACGGGCCTTTCCTCTAATCCTCCCATGAACTGGGCGCTTAGCTCCCTGGATCGTTTCGCTATCATCTCCAATTCCGACGCCCATTCCCCGAATAAGCTCGGCCGGGAAGCCACGATCTTTGAGATGGATCCCTCCTACCCTGCTCTGGCCGCCGCCCTGGCCGGGGTAAGCCGGAAAACAGCCGGCCCGGCTCTTCTTGAGACATTGGAATTTTTTCCTCAGGAGGGAAAATACCATTATGACGGCCACCGGTCCTGCGATGTCTGCCTGAGCCCTGAGGAAAGCGCCGCCACCGCCGGTTCCTGCCCAGTCTGCGGCCAAGCGCTAACGCCGGGGGTTCTGGGCCGGGTCCGGGAATTGGCGGACCGTCCGGTAAGCGAAGATACTCCCTGCCCTCCCGAGTTTGAAGGAACCAACCGCCGTCCCTACCGTTCCCTCATACCCCTGGAAGAAATCCTGGGGGAAATCATCGGTGTTGGCCTTGCCTCAAAAAAAGTGACCCAAGCCTATGGGATGCTCATCGAAAAGGCGGGCAGCGAATTTGCTATCCTGATGGACCGGAGCATTGGGGATCTCGAAAAACTGAACTGTCCCGGCATAAGCGGCGAATTGTTGTCCGCTGCGATAGACCGGATGCGGAAAGGGGCAGTCTCCATAACTCCTGGCTACGACGGTATTTACGGGATCATCCGCGCCTTTCCGCAACGGACTTTAGCCCGACGAACCGGAGGCGCCGGCGCAGGGCTGTTTGGAGAAGAACCGGAAGCCCCGGACTTAGAGCTTAGAAACCCCACGCCCAAACCACGGAAAAGCCCAGACTTGGAGCTTACGGGTCCTGCGTCCAAACCCCGGAGCACCTCGGCTAAACTCTCTGCCATGTCCGGTGGGAATCCGGGTACTCCGCCGAGGCCGTCAGACCAGGACCGGTTCATCCCGGACCCGGACCAGGAGCGGGCGATCAACCACAGCGGAGGCCCGGCACTGATAATCGCCGGACCGGGAACAGGAAAGACCGCAGTCCTGGCCCGGAGCATAGCCCGGCTTATGGACCAGCCGGAAGCAGGGGGTGTCTTGGCGCTGAGTTTTACCGTTAAAGCCGCAGAAGAACTGCGGGAACGTATAAAAGCGGCCATAGAAAACAGGGAAACTGCGGCCCTTACCGTGGGGACTTTCCATTCCCTGGGACGATCCATCCTCAAAGCTGAAGCCGCATCGGCGGGGCTCCGGGATGATTTTACCATCCTGGATGAGGAAGGGCGGGCAGCGTTACTCAAATCCCTTACCACCGGGAAAAAGCCCCGGGTCTCCGCCGAACGGCTGGGTTTATATATAGAAGAACGGAAACGGTTTCTCCTCCGGCCCGGGGATACCGGTCTCCGGCTTGGTCCGGCGGCGGAAAAAATTCCGGAAGCTGCAGTTTTGGGGATCGAAATTCCGCCCCTGGATACGGTCCTGGACCAATGCTACAGGGAATACCGGGATGCCCTTAAGGCCGGGAACACCCTGGACTTTGACGATCTCCTGGCGGGTACGGTCCGGCTCCTGGCCGCCAAACCGGAGCTGCTTGCAAAATACCAGGAACGGTTCGCCAATATCTTTGCCGACGAGTATCAGGACATCAATTTTGCACAGTACGCCCTGCTGCGGCTCCTGGCGCGGGAGGAAATCCGGGTCATCGGAGATCCGAACCAGGCCATATACGGCTTCCGGGGTGCCTCCAACCGTTATATGGAGCGGTTCCTGGTGGATTATCCCGGAGCGGCGGTCTACGGGCTCAGTAAAAGTTTCCGCTGCGCCGAACCAATCATCCGGGCGGCAAACCGCCTTACCGGGACCAGCCTGCGGGGCAATTCCGCCGCAGTATGCCTCTACCGCACACCCTACCCCACGGACCGGGCTGAGGCCGAAGGTATAGCCCGCAGGATTGCTGCGCTTATCGGGGGAACCGGTTTCTTCGCCATCGACAGTGGCGTAGTCACTGGCGCCGACAGCGGCGTAAGCGGTCTTAGCAGCCTGGGCCAATGCGCCATCCTCATCCGGGCCGCCGCCCTGGCGCCACCCATTGAGGAGGCCCTCAAAAACCACGGCATCCCCTACCGGCTCATGGGGGAAAACCTGGAGGATATTCGGTGGACCACCGAGGAAGTGGCGCTCATGACTATCCACGCTTCCAAGGGACTGGAATTTGACCACGTTTTTGTAAGCGGTCTGGAGGAGGGCATACTTCCCTTTACTCTTTTCGGTGAAAACAAAAAGGAAGATATCGCAGAAGAGCAGCGGCTCCTCTACGTAGCCATGACCCGGGCCCGCAGGGGCCTCCACCTGTCCTGGGCTGCCTCCCGCAGTTTCCGCGGCAGGATACTTACCCAGCCGCCCAGCCGTTTCCTCGCCGGTCTGGAGAGCCTTATCCCCGAACTGAAGCACGGCATGAAACGGGGCCGGGATGGTCAGCTTGATCTGTTTTCATAGATCAATCCGTATCCACATTGATATTAAACTCCGCCCAAACAGGATAATGATCGCTCACATGCCTTGGCTGTATGGTCAGGACAGAAAAATCGTATAGCTCATCAAAGCGGATAACCCCACAGGCGCCGGTGTAATCTTCGATTGCGGATGTGGTAATAATAATACGGTCATAAGTATTATCACTGGCCGCCAGGGTGGTATCATAGTCATTCGTAATAATAATTTGATATTCATGCTCCGGAAATACGGTGGCTAATAAATGTTCATCATAGTATACGCCATCGGCGTTAAAATCGCCGGCTATCACCACATCCCTTTCATTCCATAATTCCTGAAAGTATTTTACCACCTCGGGCATGGCGGAGATTTCCCGGGCAGCGTTTGAAGGCTGAATATGGTTATCGATCAGAATAAAATCGAATTTATCCTTGGTCTGAAAGTATACCCCAAGGGGGTTTCTTTCAAATATGTCCTCCGGATCGGCCCAGGTAGTCTCCTCAATGAGATGCAGTTTCGTGGCGTCATAAATTATCCAATACTGTTCTTTGGAGCCGGATCGCCCTTCCCGGGGACCCAATACATAGGCATATTTGGGGGGCAGCAGATGCATGAACTGTACCACCGGGGCGATGTCCTGGGATCGGACTTCCTGAACAGCGGTCACATCGGAACGGGAAACAATATCAGTAAGGATGCTCACCACTTCGGGCTTGGCCATCTTCGATACACCGAAGATCTGTATATTGAAGGAACAGAGTTTTATAGATTCGGCGGAAAGCCGGACACCAAGGAAAAGAAAAACGAAGAGAATAAAAAATATACGGAAACGTAACAAAACCAGACTACGGAACAATTATGTCTTATTCTCTTTCTTGAACCCCGCCGAGAACCGCGCAAGAAGACTGTCGATCTGATTTTTTGTGGTAATACCAAAGTTCTCCAGCACTGCGGAATCGAACTGATCAAAAGTTACATTACCATTTTCGTATTCGCAGAACATATTGGCCAAATACACCGTATCCACCAGGGTCCGATATTTTTCCGGAGAGGAACGGGGATCGTGGTGGTAGCGGATAGCGTTAACCAGAGCTTCGGGGAAATTCCACTTTTCGGCGATCAGGGCGCCTATGTCGGCATGGTTCATCCCCGCAGAGAGGTTTTCAAAGGTGGCGGGGGGAAGGGATTTTTGGTCGCAGAATTGCCGGATATGGCCTATTAAATCGGGGTGAGCACTGGCAAAGACGATCTTGCCCATGTCGTGGAGTATACCCCCCACATAGACATCGTCCAGAACATTGGGATCCTTGTGAAAAACTTTAATAAGGTTAAAGGCATAAAAAGCCGTTTTATAAGAATGCTCCCAAAGGGCTTTCTTATCGGCCGAGTCTTCGCCAAGAACTTGCTGGGTTCCGTAGGAATAGAGGAGGTTCTTAATACCCCGGATACCCATCATCTTAACCGCTTCGGCAATGCTGTCTACCTTTTTGGAGAGCATGTATTGGGCGGAATTGACGATTTTTAGGAGGTCCGCAGTAATCGCCGGGTCCATGGAAATCTTCCGGGCTATATTGGTTATTTCCGCCTTGGGGTCTCCAATAAGCTTCTGTACCAGGAGTATGTTTTCCGGAAACTGGGGCAGGGATTTTACGTTATCCACAATAGAAGCGGAAAGAGCAGCAAAGTTCTCCACCAGCACCTTGTCCATGGGGATGAGAACCCGGGCGATGGTTTCTTTCTCGTTACTTGAAATATCAAAGCTATCTTCATTGAGCCCAATTTTTTTGAGCATCAACACCAATATTACCAGACCCAGACCGGCGCCTTCAGCATCGTCCAGTACCTGCCCCAGGGCATCCTCCAGATTATCGTACTGCCGGGACCTGGCCAGCTTATCGTGGATACGGATCAGTTCGATTTTGGTTATGGCTACGTTATTGCGGACTTCGATGTAAATGATATTATTTTTAATCTGTAGGATCAGTTTGATATAGAGGCCTTTTTCTTTTTGGAGCTGCAGGTAGTGGCCTATATTGGTTAGGGTATCTTCCTTAAAGGAATCCATTCCGTCCTTATAATCCTTGGGATTGTTAAGATCCAGCCCCCGTTCCATAAAATAAACCCGTTTGGTATTGGCCTTTTTGGCGTTCACCGCCAATTCCTGGACGCAATAAACGATATAATCCCTTAGATTTTCCTTTTCTATCTGTCTGAGAAAGATAGTGATTACCTTCTCTATGTAAGCTTCTATTTCGTGGGGAAGAGTATAGGTTGTTATGGTCAAGGGTATGCCGGATTGAACGGCTTTTTTTACTTTTTCTTCATCAACGGCTAATTCCTGTACAGGAGCCATACTTTACCTCTTCAACAATTTCTTTCCCGCTGGCAATGAAAACAAGTACTCTTTTTAGTCTACAGCATTATGGCAAATTCACGCAAGGTCCCAGCTTGAAGATTATGACGAATTCAGGGTATGATGGAACAACCAAGCATGTGGGAACTGAGAATTTTGGAACTGCTTATCGCCTTTTTTCTCCTCCTGCCCTTGATCCGGCCTTTTATCAAGGGCCTTTGGACTATGGACGGTTTGGCGGTACTCCCAATACTTGCCCTGGGGATTGCCGCCGGTCTTTTTCCGGCCTACGGAATACGGCCCGAATGTTTTCCCCTGATCGTATATGCAATTATCCTGAATATCGCTAATCTTCCCGCCCTTAGCTCGGTTTTAAGGCGCCTTAAGAACGATAATTTTCGGGACCGGGGGCCCTTGTCTACGGGGATATTCCTGGGGCTGCTCGTTGCCGTTACCGCTCTGGCCGTATATTTTGTTCCTTCCCTTGATGTAGATATGGCTGCTTCCGGGGTACATTCCACCCTTGTGAGAGACACAAACCGGAATGTAGATCTGTTCCTGCGCATTTACAGGCCGGATAAACCGGAACAATCCGGAAAAAGCGCACTTCTGATGCTTATTCCCCCGGCGGCAGGTTCTCTGCTGACGGTGGACCGGCTCTGCGGGGAACTTTCCCAACGGGGCTTTGTGGTATTAACGTATTCCCGAAAGGGTATTGATGCTCCGGCAGTAGAGGATAACGGGACGAAGCATCTCCTGTCCCTGGCCGGGAACATACGACTTCTGAGGGCCATATTCCATGGAACCACCTGGGCTGCGGCAAATAATCTGGGCCGTAGTCTGGAGGAAGAACGGAAACAGGATCTGGAATTCCTACTCTCTTCCCTCAAAAACCGGGACGGTATAGGGAATTTACTGAGCGAACATACGAACCAGAATCTTGTTTTTATCGCCGGATTCGGCGCCGGAGGCGCTGCCGTAGTCAGTTTGGCCGCATCTCCGGGATTTGCCGCAAAAAACCCCGCCGTACGGGGAATTATTGGCCTGGAGAGTCCCATCCTGTCCGCCCTGGGGCAGGAATCCCCAAAAACCCTGGATATTTCGCGGAAGGAAGCGGGGTGGCTGCAATTTTTTTGGGCGAATAGTAGTGTCCGGATTGCCAATCTGAAGCCCAGAAAAGTCAAAGGCATAGACCAGCTTCCCCTGCCGGAGGTTCCGACCCTATTCATCCTTTCCGACCGGGCTTTGTATTCGCGGTACCGGGAGCGCCGGTATATGAGCGCCCTGGAAAGCTTCCGGAAGGGCGCCAGCCCCGCAGCCTTGGTGATGGTTCCCGGCGCAGGTCCCCTGGATTATTCGGATGCACCGGAAAAATATCCCCTTTTGAGCCTGCTCCTTACCGGGGATATGGCGCCGGTCTGGACCCGAGCGGATTATCTGCCGGGAACCGCCTCGCTGATAATCAATTTTGCCGCCGCCGTAGAGAAAACCGGGCCCTTTAAAAGAACGATCCTGGACAAAAACATTTATATCAATATCAACAGGGCCTGGAATATGACGCCCTCCGAGTATATACTAGGCTTATGACTTCCCTCAAATTGGACGCCTATTTTAGAAGTCTCCTTGATCTTGAGGGATTTGCCGGTATGGACCCTTCGCTGAACGGCATCCAGGTGGACAATGACGGGGCGGAGATTTCAAAAATAGCCTTTGCGGTGGATGCCTGCCTGGAAACTTTTAAGCGAGCCGCCGATGCCGGAGCGGGGATGCTCTTTGTCCACCATGGTCTTTTCTGGGGCCAGCCCCTGCGTGTTGCCGGCGCCCATCGAGAGCGCCTTCGTTTTCTCCTGGAACACAATCTGGCGCTCTACGGAGTTCACCTGCCCCTGGATCAGCACCCATCCCTGGGAAACAATGTCGGCCTGGCGGAACTGCTGGGGATTGAGTCGCTGGAACCCTTTGGGGAGTATCATGGCCGGAAAATCGGGTATAAGGGAACGCTTGCGAAACCCTTGACTATTGAGGCTGCGGTTAAGCGCATCAGCTTTAAAGATAGGCCGCCCCTGGGGGTGTATCCTTTCGGAAAACAAGAAAACCTGAGCTGTGCGGTGATCTCCGGGGGAGCAGCCGAGGAAGCCCTCCAGGCATTGGATGAGGGGATCGATCTGTATGTTACCGGGGAGGCTTCCCATCAAATCTATCACCAGGCCCTGGAAGGGCATCTTAACATGATCGCCGGCGGGCACTATTCCACCGAGGTATGGGGGGTCCGACGGGTCATGGAAAACTGCGCCGCCCAGCTAAATTTGGAACTTGAGTTTATCGATGTGCCCACCGGCTTATAAAAAATGGGGGAAAAAGGATAAAAATGACCGCTAAAAATAAACATAAATTGATGCCCGTCCTGCTGACCGGTTTTATCATCTTGGCGGATCAGCTGGTCAAGGGCTTTATCGTAAAAAACTGGCCTTTGCGAAATGCGAACGGGGGAGAATTCATCAAGGATGTATTCAACAATGATCTGATCTGGATTATCCATGTGCGGAACAAGGCCATAGCCTTTAGTTTGGGGAATAACCTTCCGGATGTTCTGCGGCCGGCCCTGTTCATCATCCTGCCCTTGCTGGTATTAGCGTTTCTGGGCTGGTATTATTTTAAAACCAATGAGCTGAGCAATGTTCAGCGCTGGGCCTTTGCGGGGATTATCGGCGGCGGTATCGGTAATATTATTGATCGTATCTTCCGTCCCGACGGTGTGGTGGATTTTATCAGCGTCAAGTTCTACGGTTTCCTGGGGCTCGACCGGTGGCCTACGTTCAATATCGCCGATTCCAGCGTGGTGATCTGTGGTATCCTTCTGTTCCTGACAATTATCATATTCCCCCCGCGTCCGGAGGCGGCAGTTCAATGAGCAACAAAAAAGCAAATACCCTGTTATTTATCCTGGCAGCTACGGTGGCCAATATTCTGATAACCATAATCAGTTTCTTTGTGTTCTATCTTCTCTATGCCTTGCTTATAAAGTCCTGGCTGCCGGAAAATTCCGTTATCCTGTGTCTGGCATTAATTTTTCTGATTGCCCTGGTAGTCTCTTTTATTACGTATCAGAAATTACTAAAACTGTTCATGAAAAAAGTGGATGTGCAGAAGTACTTCGATCCTATTTTTAAAGGTCCGACTTCGCGCGGTTAAGATCCCGCTGGTACAATTCCTGGTAGGTAAAGCTGCGGCCTTTGAGTTTTTCCTTAACTTCCTGGGTAAAGGGCATGTAGCGCCAGAAGATACCCCGGACTTCCTTATCCAGCTTCTGGGTACCCTCGCTTTCCTTGGTCATCCAGAGTACATAATCGTTGATAAAAAACTCTTTTAAATCGCCCTTAAATTTCTTTGCCGCAAACCACTGGTAATAGTTACCGGTAAGTCCCTCTTCCATCCAGTAGAAGGATGCTTTTTCCTTGGCATTCTGCCAGCGAAGATCCCCCACTGCGGTGAGCAAGGCCAGGGGCAGGCTCTTGGAGTACATGGGAACCGCAATCCGGCCTCGGCTGGTTGCCCGGTTATGACGATCAAAGGGTTCCCAGCAGACCCCGGAATCCCCGTAACCGGGGATAAGAATTACGTAGGGAACAATGCGGTTCAGCTTGTTCTTATAGGACCGGCAAAAAGCCTGGGGATCTATGCTTTCTACCCATTTAAGCTGGATAAGGATATTCTCCCTGGAAGCCACATCCTGGGGCATGCAGTGGAAGTACTCCTTGGTCAGTATGGGAAACTGATTCCCCTGGCGGCCTATGGTCATTTTGGCCATCTGCCGTATGGTACCGAATTCTGTATCCACCGCTTGGGAATCTACCGCGCTGGCCCCCTCGGCTTCAACCTTATCATTCAGGGTCGCAACATCCTCCACGGCCTGGGTATATTCCTGTAAAAATGTGTTCAGTTCCCGGTCCGCCTTGTACATCTGTTTTAAGATTTCCTGGACTTCGCTAAAAACCCTTTTCTGGGCTTCACTAAAAAGGGAATGGATCTCCGGAAGCTCATCCATGGGATAATGCTCGACTATTTGGGCTACCTTTTCCTGGAGGTTCCGTTCCAGGTTCATCCGTTCTTCATCCTTGGCCTTAAGGAGACCCTTAGCGCCGTCCCGCTTCCCCATAGCCTTATCCAGGAGCTGCTTCATTTTAACGGAAGCGTTACCCCGGGAAACATTTACCTCATCGGTGGAGGAAGGCCGGACCGTCCCGTTTCCCACCGCCCGGAGCCATTCATCCAGGTAATATACCGGCTCGGAATACTCATTAGCCACCACAAACCGGGAAAAAAGATCCTTTTCCTCAGGACCAAGAAAAGCCGGGTGCAGTATCCCAAAACGGAGCAGGAATTTCTTTGGATCCTGCAGCTTCCCCGCGGCTTTTTTAGCCACCCCCAACAAAAAATCCCAATAAACGGTGATGATCTGCTGCCGGAAGACCCCCCGATCCTTAGGATCCTTGGCGTTAAGGAACTTTTGGAGGATACCGTGAAGCCGCTGGGCAATATCGCCCTCATTAGAAAGGGCGATTTTATAGTAATTAGGATCACTGAAAGCAGGATTAGGGGTATCTTCTAACTTTTTTGTTACATCGGGAAACGTACCGCCAAGTTCAACCTCGTTCTCCTCACCACCTTCCCCGGCATCGGCATCCTCCGATTCATCAAGAGGAGACATGGCTCCAGGGCTGCCGCCAAAAAGGCTGGAATAATCGGGAGACGGGGTATTAGCTGTGGGGGAAGAAACCGCGGTACCTAACAAAGCGGCAAGTTCCGGGTCCATTTCCCCTTGAAACATATTATTTTCACTCATAATACACGCTTCGATACAAAAAAAGACTCCATATTAGGTTATAGAGATTTTTTGAGGGGCTGTCAATGCGGGGTTTAGAAGGAAAACACAAGAAATGGAGCCCTATTTAGGCTTCCGCAAATAGCTAAAATTATGTACATATTTTTAGCTTTCGGAGGTGAGGGGAATTGAACCTCCGTGTCTTTTGGCAAAGACCCCATTGCGGCCCTACGCCCTGCTTGGGCCGTAACGGGGCAGGTCAGGGGTTCAATTCCATTTAAACTTGAGTTTTGTCGATCAGGATTTACGGTTTTAAAAAGGCTTCTGGAGGTGAGGGGAATTGAACCTTCGTGTCTTGCGGCAAAGACCCCATTGCGGCCCTACGCCCTGCTTGGGCCGTAACGGGGCAGGTCAGGGGTTCAATTCCATTTAAACTTGAGTTTCTCGATTAAGATTTACGGTTTTAAAAAGCTTCTGGAGGTGAGGGGAATTGAACCCCTGACCTCTTGAATGCCATTCAAACGCTCTAGCCAACTGAGCTACACCCCCAGAAGTCTCTTAAAACCAAGCGCATTCAAGTAATTTCTCTATATATTTGAGAATATACCCGGCCGGGCGGATTGTGTCAAGCGGAGATCGGGAGGTATGGCGCTATTCTGTTTGTAAATACCGTGATAGGTCCCGGGCTCCGAATTTTATAAGCGCGCTTTAGTTAAATCCCGTCAATCTCTTCCTGTGTGAGGTCAGTATATGCCATGATTTTTTTTCCAGGCTCTTTATCAGCCTTCATTTTCCGGGCTATTTCAATGGCCTTTTGTTTTTCTCCCTCCCGCTTCGCCTTGTTAATAGCACTGGTCAGGTCCGACATCGCCATTGCCCGCATCTGGTAGGCCCGTAACGCTTCCTTGTCTTTTGACACAAAGTCCATCTTAGTTTCCGCTTTCTGTATCGCCGCATCCATTTGTACTATCTCCTCTACTACTTCAGCCGGGCTGTCCTGGTTAAAATAGGTCATCCACCGCTGTAAGGTATCGTTCTTAATGTCCTTTTCCCGGAGCCGCTTGAATTTCACCATGTCTATGAAGTGGATTTCCAGCGCCTCGGTTAAAATATAGTCCCGTTCGGTGTCTTCCCGCAAGTGGAAACTTGCATGAAAATCCCGGGTTTCCAGGTGTTCAAAATTGACGATGTTTATGGCTATGACGTTTGGCAACTTTTCATAATCATCCCCGACCTCTATGTTCCGGGTGTAGCCCAAGCTCCAGTAAAAGAGGCTCCGCTTGTCCATATTGTCCAGGTTCTTGAGCTGTACCTCGATATTCACCCGTGTCCCGTCCCCAGTCTTTGCCCGGACGTCCAAAACACTGGTTTTGTCCCCGATTATCTCCGCCGTTATGGTGCGGTTTTCGATAATCTCCACCGAAACCAGGGGATCCTTCCGGGTCCGCGTTAATACGGCGTTGAGAAAGCCTAAAAGTTGGTCCTCATCCCCCGGTTCGCCCATCATTTTGAGAAAAAGGTAGTCGTTTAACGGGTTAAGACGTTTAACAGGCTTTTCCGTATCAGGTTTATCATCCGTAATTTTTTGCGCCATGGTTTTGCCTCCAACGTGAAAGAAATATGCGATCATACGGCCGCATACACGTAGTAGGGGGCTGTCCTGCATAGTGCTTTACTGGATTGAGAAAAAAGAGGGGATTTTTTCAAAATTTACGAGATTTAGATCATATTTATGGAAGGTACATTGAAAATCTGACATTTTGGTAAAATGAGAATTACTGGAAAGCCTCCCTCAGCGTGACTCTCTTTATATCAATCGCCTTGACCGGGCAGATTTCGTGGCAGCAGTAGCAGCGTATGCAGGTGTTGTAGTCGATGCGGACCTGCCTGGCTGGGCCTTCACCGCTTAGGGTCATGGCTTTGGAACCGCAGATGCGGGTGCAGTCGCCGCAGCGGAGGCAGATGGAGGGATCAATTTCCGGGCGGGGGGTTAGGCGTTCGCGGAATTTGCGAAAGAACCGGGGGAGGATAAAGTCCGAGAGCTGGCTTCCGGTTTTTTTAAGGGGGATTTTCTTAAAATCGGGGATGCGTAGTTCAACGGGGGTAAGCAGGGGGTATTGGATTTCCGATAGGGAGTTGAGCCAGATGCCGCGGCTTAGGGCCTCACGGGTAACCGGGATTTCCAAGGGGGGGTAGCCTACTATTTCGCTGGCAGCAACGTCCAGGGCCAGGAGGTTGGAGGAGGCCAGGATTAGGCCGATGTGGCGGGGGTCTCCGGAGCTGGGGCCGGGACCTTCCATGCCTACGATGGCGTCCATAAGGGCGTACTGGGGTTTGACGGCGGTGTTCAGATCCACGATCATGGCAGCAAAGGCTTCGCGGCTGGGATAACGGACATGCATGGGGCTTTTGGCCACCGAGGGGATGAGACCGAAAAGGTTTTTCATGGCGCCGGTGTAGTACATGAGCTGGTGGGTCTTGAGCTTGGGGAGGCTGATTATGCAGTCCGCCTCTTTGACCGCGGCGGTAAGGGTAAATTGCTTTGCCACCCTGCCGTCCGGACAGGGGATATCGGTCTTTTCCCGGGTAAAATCTACCCATTCGGCGCCCATACGCTTGGCTGTATCCCCAAGACCGGAGAGTTTGGCGGTAAAGTTTGGTTTTTGCAGGCCCGGACTGTCCCCTACCAGGATCCGAGAGGCGCCCAGTTCACGGACCAGTCGAATCACCGCCTCCAAAAACACCGGGTGGGTGGCTATAGCCTTTTCCGGGGGCGAATCAAAGACAATATTCGGCTTTAGGAGGACGGTTTTGCCCCGGACATTGGGGGGCGCGGCTGCTTCCACCGCCAGACGGAGGGCGGCATACACCAGGCTGGGCTCATAGGCTTCGCAACGGGTAATGGCAACTTGAGTATTCATAGGGGCATACTAACACAAAACAAATAATATACAAAACTATCGCCGCAGCTATTCATAAAAAGGTAAATACTACCGAAATTATAGAATCTTTTTAGATACTGAATTAAACTATGACATAGGAGTTATTATGAAAAAATTGTTCCCCCTTATCTCAGCATTTTTGGTTGTATTGTTTATTGCCGCCTGCGCCGCAGCCCCGGCGCCT
>NZ_AEEA01000085.1 GCF_000297095.1 Treponema primitia ZAS-1
TCGGGAAGAAGCCCGGTTGATGCTTGAGGAAAAGGAGCGGGTGATAGAGGAGCTCAAACGCAAGCTGCGGGAAGCCGGGATAGATAAGTAGTAACAAGCCGTTTGCGGTTAATTTGCCGGGTAGAACCGGGCGGTAATCTACCCGGCATTTATTATAAGATTCAATAACCGCAAAGGACACGAAGAAGAACCCGCTTACGCGGGGGAGGGAAAGGGGAATTAACGGGGATAAAACGGGTAGTCCTATGATCTTTTCCTATTCACCTTTGTGTACCTTCGTGTCCCTGGTGGTGAAATTCTTCTCAAACTTGTCTGACCCGGATATACGGTACAAACCTTATAATTTCCATCTTTTCATGAAAGTTTTGAAACCGCTGCTTTTAAAATAAGCCAGGCTATTTCTGAATTGTGAAAACAAATCTCTAAACCGTACCAGTTACAGGGAGGAGCCTTTCCCCCCAAAAAGAAAAAGCCGTGCCCGCTTTGAGACGGACACGGCCGGTTTAAGCTCGCGGGAAACCCGCGGGCTTAAAGATAGTTATTAGTCAATAGTGAAGCTATGGACTGCGCGGATGTTATTATAGTTGGTTTTTGTATCGGTTCCTTCCACTCCACCGATGGTAAAGATGTACGCATCAGCGGGGGTGGCGGGAACTGTTTCCGATGACCAGTAAGTACCGGCCAATAGACCATTTCCATCGCCTTGGTAAGTGTTCATAGCAACCAAGTTAGCGCGAGTTGGCAGGGTCCAGAGATACTGGGGAACGGTGCCAGTGTAATCCGCTGCCGTAGTCGATGCGACATTCCATCTGACATTCCCAGCGTCCGTAGGTGCTACTTCAATGTAAGTGCCTGCGGTGCTAGCAATTATCTTTCCACCTGCAGGACCAGGATTGCCAAGACCATAAGTTGTACCGGCAGCAACAAAGGTACCATCCAAACGGATATCAAATGCCGGCATTGGGGTAGAAGGATACGTATAAGCCCTTGTACCACTCTTGTTGGCTTTATCTATATAGGCGCCACTATCTCTTCTGAGATAAACCGAATCACTGATAAGGCCATTTCCTCCACCCGCTGCTATAGTTAACGATATGAGGTCACCCGCTTGCGCTTTCGTCCGGCCGGTAGAGACAATTGTTCCGGGAACACCCCCTAGCCCTGGTGAGTATGGGAGGATGGTGAACACATAGTCTGTAACGTTACCAGTCGTTGTACCGTCTATATTGCTTAACGGAACAGCATGGTGCCCAGCCCCGATGGTGGGATGGTCATGGAAATTCTGCCTCTGATCCAGTGAATTTCCTGTTGGCCATTTAGCTTCAAAGGACAGGGTTACATAGCCTCCGGTAGAATCACGGACACCGTTGATATCGGTCAGGTAGTATGAGGGAACATCCACGATGTAATTCGCCTGTCCCGCAGGGATTTGTGAGTCCTGGGTGTGATCTGTAATCTCATATGGTGAAACGCTTGTCACTTCCTGCCATTGTGCTCCTGCTCCTACTGTGCTAGTGCGATACCACACATGAATAGCATCCGGTATGTAGTTAGAACCGATTTCATCAACGGTATATCTTCCTCTAACACGGGCATAGGCGCTAAAATCTTTTTCCACAAAAACATAGTTCGCAGTGGTGGTCAGGGAGGGGTAGATATACACCTGTTCAATGCTGATCACTTGCAGTGCGTTATTTTGGATTCGCTGATTATTTATCAAGGTTACCGTCAGGGTGTACTCCCCGGCGGGAAGCTCAAGTGTCCTGGCAATAGTCTCCTTGGTGAGGTCATCGCTCGTGACCACTTCGCCCGGTTCATTACTAAAATTGAAGATTACCGGGGTTACGTTCGGGTCCACCGGGGTAAGCTGAAATGATTTAGTGGTATAGTTGATTGGAATTTCAACAGGGAGTTTATGGAGTATCGGATATTCGACTGAAAAATCCAAGGTACCGTAAACTTCCGTATTGGTAACCGGCGCTAAAATGATGTCCACCACCTCAGGCGTCTTTGTCCCCGCCAGCACAGAAACGGTGCTACTTTTACCAAAGGCAACGGTCTTGGTCCCATCGCTGGTAAATGCGGTTACTTCAACAATATATTTTCCCGGCTCAAGGTACTTGGTTGCCTGAGCACCTTCAGCCAAGACGAGATCCTCGTCAATCGCTACTTTTTCGGCGGTGCCGGGAGCGGCATTATTAGTGGTAATCTTAAGCTTGAGCTTCAGTTCCCCCAAAGCGGCTGCGGTAGGCGCCCAAGTCCTTGCGGTGCTGGGATTGACCCGGATGACTAAGTTTCCGGCCTGCTTGTTTTGGGCCGGCCCATCGCTTTCCAACAGGTTAGAACAACCCGCTAGGAGTAGGAGTCCTGCCAGTAATACGGCAGATATTCTTATTGCATTTTTCATTCTGTACCCCCTTACCGTACTACCGTGAACGGTATATTTACGGTGAAATAATGACCATTTCTGGCCCCAGCAAATGTTATATAATAAGTTTTATCGACGGCGAAAGCTCTAGTATAATTAGTACCATTACCAGCAGCATTTGTAGAATAGAAACCACCGTATGTACCCGCATATGCAGCCACTACTGGGAAGGCGTATATGGTCAGGATATTGGCGGTATTAATACCACCGATAACGCCACCGTCATAATACCATTGGACGTCAGTATACACTGGTGCAGGATTACTTGCGGTGGTTGTGGGATATTCAGCAGCGCCGGCGCTGATAACCACCGACTTGGGTAGGGTGGGTTTGCCGTCAGCATCAGGAGCCCCGGACCGGGAAATCACTATCGGATTGATTTTTCCGTCTGTATAGGTAACGCCGTATATAACCGGGGTATCGTTCAGGAAGTCAATGGAAACCGCACCGGGCGTATTGGCCAGGGTGATACCGTCAATAACGGCGACTTTGTCTCCCTTCGTAACGGAGATGCTTTGCTTCCCCTGATAGGTCACGTCGGAGAGCACATAGTCCGTTTCCAGCCTTTCGGACCCGTCGGAATAATAGCCTGTAACCACCAAAGAGCTTTTCAGAGCTTCACCATAGGCAAATTCCGTTTTCAGGGCTTTGGCCTTGAGGGATAAAAGCGTCTCTTCCCAGGTAACTTCCACTGCATAGATCCGTTTTGCCCCATTTGCCGCCTCAACCAGGTATGTGACGGGTTTTGAAAAATCCAGGACTTCGTCCTCTTCCAAAACGGGTGTTGCCGTGGAATTTAAGGAAACGATAATCGTCGGCTCCGGGAGCGGGCCGGCGGTACCGGTCGGAATCTTCACGGTAATTTTCGAACCCCCAAGGTCAATATCATCAACATCATCATAGGTTTTAATTTCACCATAAATGTTCCCAAAGGCAAAACTGAGGATTACGTTAGTACCGTTTTGTTCGGTGGTAACATACACCGCATAGTCACTTTTCCGGCCATGGGCGGCAACCCGGTAGTTGACGGGTTTCGTAAAATTCTGCGCAACCTTTACATCAACGGGCTCTACGATGGTGGTGCCATTGGACAGCAGGATGTCCGGGATCAGGGCGTTCACCTTGGTATCCGCCGGTACTACCACTTTGATAGTTCCCGTTTCTTGGTCAATATCGCCGATGCTTTTGCCAACGGAAAAACTGATAATTCTGCCCGGCTCACCATCCGAACTGCTGTCATCCGAATCACAAGCGGTGAGAGAGACAAGGGCTGCACATAGAAGAACAAGCCCTGCGCACACGACGGATTGACGTAATCCGCCTGAATGTCTTTTTTTCATAAAACACTCCTTATTTCAATTATTTAACAGACAACGTCTGTTCATAGCCAAAATGAAAAAGCGCCCACATGCTGAATGCGGGCGCCAAAAAGAGACAATAGGAAATATTTCAAAACCGGAAATGCAAACCCCCGGGGATAATAATTACTTATCCTGTAAGGAATTATGGACAATTCAAACCGTTGCCCCTCCCCGGAACTTAAAAAGAACATCTTCTTCGATAGGAAAAACCTTCGCATAATACTCATTTTGTTGGAATGAGATTATCACTTTATTATTTAAAATGCAAGTGTTTTATTATGTATCCAGCAATATTTTTCAAAAAAAAATACCAGCCTTCCAAGGCGCCTATACCTTCTTTAAACTAACCAGCCACTGCTCGGGCCTACTTGGTCCGCCGGACCCAGTAGGTCCATCTGACCCAGCGGGTCCGATGTCCCCGGTATCGATGGGGATCTGACCATCGGCCTTAGCCCACTCTACGGATTTTGCCAGGGTTTCGGCGGCCACATACTCGGCGAATACTTCCCACGCGGCCTTAAGCCGGTCGGAGCCAAAAAGCACCAGGGCAATGCGATCCGTTACTTCCAGGCCCGTGTCTTTTCTGAGGTTCTGCACCCCCCGGACCAGGTCCCGCACATCCCCCTCCCGGGAGAGTTCCTCGGTAAGCTCCGTATCCAGGCCCACCGTGAGGGTCCCTTCGTTCAGAACCCGGAGCTTGGCCCGTTCGATACGCCTGATATCGAGCTTCTCCGCGGTGATATCCACCGAACGGCCCGCCGCTTCGATGGACAGGATGGCCCCTTCCAGCAGGCCCTGAATCTCGGACTGGCTCAGGGCTTCGATACGGGCTGCGGCGGCCTTCATATCCTTCCCCAGCTCCTTGCCGAGTACGCGGAAATTGGCCTTGGCCTGGTATTCAACCAGGTCTTCCTCGTTATCCCGGAAGACCACGGACTTTACGTTCAGTTCCTCCCGGATGATGTCTTCCATCTCCAGGAGCACCATCTTTTCGTCCGGATTCCGGGTAACCAGCTCCACCGTTTTTAGGGGCTGACGTACCTTGAGGTTGTACTGGGACCGGAGTGAACGGCCCATGGAAACGGCATGTTGAACCGCCGCCATCTTAAACTCAAGTTCCCGGTCCCGGCGCGCTTCCCGGGGCACGGGAAAATCAGAGAGGTGCACCGATTCTTTTTCACTTTCCTGACGCAGGTTCCGCCAGATAGCATCGGTGGTAAAGGGCATAAAGGGCGCGGCAACGGTGATCAGGGTTTTGAGGGCGTCGTAGAGGGTGCCGTAGGCTTCGATCTTGTCGGCGTCGGAACGGCCTTCGGTATCGCTGCGCCAGAAACGGCGGCGGGAACGGCGTATATACCAGTTGTTCAGGAGGTCGATGAATTCCAGGATGGGGTCCACCGCCCGGGAAAGGTCGTAGGCATCCAGGGCGGCGCCTACCTTTTCCGTCAAATTTTCCGCCGCGGAAAGTATCCACTTATCCAGGGGATTGGCGGGGTTATCCGGCGCGCCCGCGGGGCTGACCTTGTCGATATTGGCGTAGGTAACATAAAAGCTGTAGGCGTTCCACAGGGGGATGAGTATGCTCTTCATCACATCCCGTACCCCCTCGTCGCTGTAACGCAGGTCGTCGGCCTTAACCACCGCCGAGTGGATCAGGAAAAGCCGCAGGGCATCGGCGCCAAAGGCATTCACCACCTCCATGGGGTCGGTGTAGTTTTTAAGGCTCTTGCTCATCTTTTTGCCGTCCGCGGCTAACACCAGCCCGGAAACCACACAGTTTTTGAAGGCGGGCTTTTTGAAGATCGCCGCCGCCAGGATGGTAAGGGTGTAAAACCAGCCCCGGGTCTGGTCCAGGCCTTCGTTGATAAAGTCCGCGGGGAAATGGCTGTCGAAAAATTCCTTGTTCTCGAAGGGATAGTGATTCTGTCCGTAGGGCATGGCGCCGGATTCAAACCAGCAGTCCAGCACCTCAGGAATCCTGCGCATGGTTCCCCCGCAGGCCTTACAGGGAATAGTAATTGTATCGACAAAGTGTTTGTGCAGGTCCGTAGCCTCCACGCCGGATAGTTCCTTAAGTTCCTTCCGGCTCCCCACACAAATAGTCTTGCCGCAGTCCGGGCACTTCCAGATGGGCAGGGGGTTCCCCCAGTAGCGGTTCCGGCTGATGGCCCAGTCGCGGGCGCCCTCCAGCCACTTCCCAAAGCGGCCCCCCTTGATATGCTCCGGCACCCAGTAAATCTGATTATTAGCGTCCAGCATATCCTGCTTAATTTTTTCTATATTAACAAACCAGGACCCCACGGCCCTATAGATCAGGGGGTGGCCGCAGCGCCAGCAGTGGGGGTAGGCGTGGAGTATCTGCTCCCGCTTCAGGAGCTTCCCCTCCGCCTTGAGCCGTTCCATGATGGGCTTATCCGCGTCTTTTACAAAGATTCCCTGATAGTCCGGCACCTCCGCAGTAAACCTGCACTCGGCGTCAATGGGGCAGATAACCGGAACCCCGGTACCCTTGAGCACCCGGGCGTCGTCTTCGCCAAAGCCCGGCGCCGTGTGGACGATGCCCGTACCATCGCCGGTGGAGACAAAGTCCCCGGGATAGGTGCGGAAGGCGTTCTGCTCCGCCGCTTCTTTAAAGTAGGGAAACAGGGGTTCGTATTGGATACCGATAAGGTCCGCACCCTTCTGTTTCCATATAATGGTATATTCCTCGGGACTCTTGTAGTACGCCTGAAGCCGGGCTTCCGCCAGGATGTAGCGCTGGGGGTGGGCGGGAAGCACGTCACCTGCGTCCTGGACCAGTACGTAGTCGATGTCCGGGCCAAGGGTCAGGGCCAAGTTTGACGGCAGGGTCCATGGCGTAGTGGTCCAGGCGAGGAGGTAGGTAGAACCGTCCGTCAGGCTATTCAGACCGGGCTGGGCCGATGCGGGACTCCCGGCGGTAATACCGCTTACCTTAAAGCGTATGGTAATAGCCGGATCGTGGACATCCTTATAGCCCCCCAGGTTGAGTTCGTGGTTGGAGAGCACCGTGGAACAGCGGGGGCAATAGGGCAGGATATAATGGCCCTCGTAGAGCAGGCCCTTTTCCCAGAGGGACTTCATGACCCACCAGATGGTCTCCATATAGTCCGGGTCCATGGTTTTGTAATCATTGTCAAAATCAACCCAGCGGCCCAGGCGGGTAATCACTTGCCGCCATTCATCGACGTAGCGGAGCACCGATGTCCGGCAGGCTTCGTTAAATTCCGCCACCCCGAACTTTTCGATATCCGTCTTGGAATTGAGTCCCAGTTCTTTTTCGATAAGGTTTTCCACCGGCAGCCCGTGGCAGTCCCAGCCAAAGCGGCGTTCCACCTTCTTTCCCTTCATGGCCTGGTACCGGGGAATGATATCCTTTATGGTACTGGGTACAAAATGGCCAAAATGGGGCATACCGGTGGCAAAGGGGGGGCCGTCGTAGAAGACATACTCCTCCGATGTATCCCGCTGGGAGATGGATTTCTTGAAAATATCATTTTTTTCCCAAAAAGCCAGGACTTCTTCTTCCAGCTTGGGGAAACTTACCTTAGGATCTACCGACTGATACACCGCTTTCCTCCGCTGGGGCATTATGGCATAGAAGAGGATTCTTTTCCAGTATTGTAAATTGCCACATGGATATTGAATCTTATAATTTGGAATCGCCGGGTTTGACCCGTTGTTTAGGATTCCGGGAAATGATCCACTACGCTATAGAGCCTTCCAGCGAGACCTTCATCATCACCGTCCCCAAAGATCCCGGCGCGCCAAAGGTATGGTAGCGGCGCTAAACAGGGAACTTGACACCATTAGTTAGGCCGAAAGATCAATCTTGAATCCAAGGGTTGATGAAATTTTGATAAAAGTAAGTAAATTACAATTAATCCCATTTTCAATTTTGGATAATTGCTGTTGGGTTACATGGCTTTTCTCCGCCAAGTCTTTTTGGGTCATACCCAGGTACTTCCTGGTTTCTGTTATCTTTAAGCCCAATTCGAGTAGATATTTTTCTTCTTCAAATACCTCTTTGAATTTTGGGTCAGAAAGTTCTTTCTCAAGATGGTCTTTGTAACTTTGCATCTTCGCTCCTTATATCAGATTCTGAAAATCTGGATAAAAAATCTGTACGTCGTTCTTTGGCAATTTTTATTTCTGATTTAGGGACGGCGCCTGTATGTTTCTCAAATGAGTTTGTCAGAATAATACTATTTTGATAACAAAAAAAGTATAATATCCTCACTTGAGTACCGGTAAGTTTCATTCTTAATTCGTGTATACCATCTTCCAATAAATCAGAATAAGGCCGCGGTAATTGAGGGCCATGTGTTTCCAAAAGGCCAATAAATGCCAAAGATTTAGCACGATCTCTTATGGCAAGCGAATCAATATATTCTTTTACTGGAACCGTGTTATTATCATCCTCATAATAATAAATTTTCCAATCATTGACCATATTTTATATATACATCATAAATGATGTATTGTCAAGGTTTACTTATTAACTACCCTCCAAAAACGCCCCGAAGTACTCCGGCAGCGGCGCGCTCACATCCAGTGTGAACCCGCAAAGCCCTTCCGGAATGACCAGCCGGCTGGCATGGAGCAGCAGCCGCTTTAGCCCCCGCTCTTTGCGGAGCCTTTTGTTCAGGGCAAAATCGCCGTACTTATCGTCCCCCAGGATGGGGTGGCCTATGGAGGCAAGGTGGCGGCGTATCTGGTGCATACGGCCGGTACCGAGCTCCAGTTCCAGCAAAGAGAAGTCAGAAAGGTGACTGACACCATTAATGCGGCGGTAGCTGGTTTTGGCTTTCCGGGCCGCCCCCCGGATTTCCAGGTCCGTTTCTATGGTCCCCGACTCAGGCGTGGGTCTGCCCGCGCAAACCGCCAGGTACTGTTTTTGAACAGAAAAGGTGACTGACACCGGTCTTGCAAAGATGCCGGCAAACAGGGCCGCCGCTTCCTTGGTTTTGGCGACCAGGATGACCCCCGAGGTGTCCTTGTCCAGGCGATGCACCAGGAGCGGACGGGGGGAATATTCAGCGGATAGGAGGGAGTCCAGGGACGTACCTACCCCTTCCCCGCCCTGGACCGCAAGACCCGCGGGCTTGTTCAGGACCATACATTGGTCATTTTCAAAAAGTACGGTGATATTCTTCACGCTAAATTCCCCAACATACCGATTATTATACTATCATGGTTAAACGAAATATTCTGGCGGCAGCGCTGTTTGCCGCGTTTTTTTCAGCAATGCTGTATGCGGAACCCCTGGTTTCGCCGTCCTGGGGTTACCGTATCGATCTTCCCGAAGAGTACCAGTACCGTTCCGGGGACGGCAGGGACAAGTTTAGTTTCCAAACCTCCGGCGGGGCGAGCTTTGAACTGGCCGTATATCCCCCGGGCAATCAGGCTTCATTCCCCTCGGTCGAAGCCCTGGCTGCGGATGTAAAAAAGCGTTTGAACAGCAGCGGGGAAATCAGTGTTTTTGCGTACCGGAATAAGAAGGCGGTTCTTATGGAACTGGAATTTTCGCTTCCCACCCCTCCGGGGACGAGAAACCGGGCTCAGAATACCCGTCTTTCAGGCTGGGGGCTCTGTATGGAACTGGAAGCCCGGCAGACCGGTACGCCCCTAATTCTGGCCCTGGCCTATGGCGACGCTGCAAAGGAGGAACTTCAGATCCTTTACTTTTCCGCCCTGGATTCCCTGGCCCCGGCGCCGGGGGATCAGTATTCCCCGGGTCCCATAACGGAATTTACCTACCCCCGGGGAAACCGGGTACGGGTATCCCCCTTTGGCTTAGCCCTGGAAGCCTTCGCCTGCGAACACGATCCGGAAGGCGCCCAGGCCCTGGTGGACAGGGAATTCGAGGTGCTTCAACGCAGCGCCGATAAGCCTAACTGGAAGGAAGCCTGGACCCGTTTTTACCGGGCCATATACCGGGACTCCTTCAGCCGTCTGAGCGAGATCGCCTTTGCCCTGGAACGGCACTGGGCAGTACCAGGCGCTGCTTCCGGAGAACAGAACCGAGGGGATTTAGCGGGGAAGGGCCTGGGTTGGGTACAGACCTTTAGCTACGAGCGGGATCTTCTGGGCAGCGATTTTGTAAACCTGGTAAGCGCCGCCATCGAAGGCCGGGGGGACTGTGACAGCCGCGCCATGCTCTGGGCCATTATCATGGAACAGGCGAATATTCCTGCGGCGATAATGGTTTCAGCGGACTACGGCCACGCCATGGGCCTGATCGATATCCCCGGCGACGGCGCCCGGTTTGAATGGGACAACAAGCGATGGCTGGTAGCGGAAACCACCGCCAAGGTAGCCCTGGGACGTATCGGGCAAAGGGTGAGCGATCCGGCGCATTGGCTGGGGATTACCTTTTAGCTATGCTTCACCAGTAACTGGTAGGCTTCGTTGGGAGTTTGGCTGCCAAGAAGCTCCTTCCTAAGGGCAAAGTTCTTAAGCCGGGAGCTGAAAAACGATATGGTCTGTAAATAGTAGGCGTGCTGATTGTACGCGGCGGCAACCATGAACACCAGCCGCACCGGCTCGTCATCCAGGGCCTGGAAATCAATAATATCGGTCTGGCTTATCCCCACGGATACCACCAGGTCCGTCACCGAGGCGAGGCGGACATGGGGGATAGCGATACCCCGGCCCATGGCGGTGGTCATCAGCTCTTCCCGTTTGAGGATTTCGGTAACCAATTCTTGACGGTTCTTTACCTGAGGGGCATTGGCCAGATTATTCGCCAGGGCTAAAAGGACATCACGTTTAGTAGAGTAGTTAAGGATGAGAATACGATCCGGGGAAATGATGGTCTCCACCGCCACCGCCTCTATGGGCGATGCCATGGTGTGGGTAGAAAGACGGTCGTTTACCCACTTTTCAATCTCCGATTTCTTAAAACGCCAGACGGTCCCGATTTTTCCCGAGGGAATTTCCCCCTTTTGAGCCCAATCGTACACGGTCCGCTCGGATACCCGAAGATACTTCGCTACTTCATCTATAGTAAGTATATCATCGTCAATCATTACCATTATTTTACAATAAACGTCAGCATATGTCAATATCTGTAAGAAAATTATACGCCAATTGTACTGGTCAGGGCGCCCTGTTTTTTAAGGCCCAGGATATAGGCGGCGTATTTTTTATCCATCACGGCGATATGGGAGAGGATCCAATCCTTGAGGTACCGGACAAACACATTGGGGACGAATTTTTTCCCCCCCTGATAACTTTGAACATCCCCCAGGATCTGTTTGATAAAGCCCTCGTGCTGCCGTTTATGGTCCGCAATTTCGGGATACTTCGCATTTTCCAGGAGCTTTTCCTCAGCGCTAAAATGGTACTTCACATAGTCAACCGTGCCCTTTACGGCGCTCATAAAATAGTCATGAGCGGCTTCGTCCCCGGCCAGGCAGCCCTTGTACAACTCATTGGTCAATCTGATGAGTTCCTTATGCTGATCATCAATTAACGGAATACCCACCGAATACCGGTCATCCCACTCAACAAGTACATCACATTCCATAAACTACCCCTTAAAATTGAGTATATAACGGGGGAAGAAAAAAAATATAGGGGTAAATAAGGATAGAAACTCCAAGGTATTGTTTAGAGTTATCGGATTTATCGGCAAAGACGGGAGTGGGGAGGGATGTCCCTGGCTGCATGTGCATGTAGAGCCTGTCTCCGCAGCCCCGCTGCGCGGGTCTACTACGACAGAGAATTCCATATACATGCAGCCAGGGACACCCCTCCCCACTCCCGCCGGTGTCACATTCCGGTAACCACAACGGATACAGCGGTAATGAAACGGGGCTTAACCCGATAAAAAATCGAACACTGTATCTAACTTCCGGTAACCCGTACTCGGTTTCATTACCGCCTAACTAAGTTTGGAGCATTCCTGCAGGTGAAGTTTGCCCATCGTAGTGTAACCGAGGCGCCTAACTAAGTTTGGCACGTTTCCCAGTGGTGGATGCTACCCAGTCTAGTGCAGATCGCTGTAACTCTCCCGTACTTCCGACACCGGCGGGGGGAGGGAGGGGCATCCCCGGTCGAGCACATATGGAATTCTCTGCTGGAGGAGACCCACAGGGGCTCCGTAAGCAGGCTCTACATGCGTGCGAGCGCCGGGGATGCCCCTCCCTCCCCCCGTCTTTGCCGATAAAGTACGAAATTCACTTACTATCTATATTTAGGAACAAAAAATCAATTTTTACCTCAATTCACCCCAAATCACCCCTCATAATCCGCATTTTCTCATTTCTCATTCCTAATTTTTCAATAGCTTGCATAAAAAATGATAAACCGTGTAATATAAAAAACGGAGGCGGGAATGAAAAAACAAGCAAGACTTGTCCTGGAGGACGGGTCGGAATTTGCAGGGTGGTCCTTCGGGAAGGCGCGGTCCCAGGCAGGGGAAGTGGTCTTTACCACCGGTATGACCGGTTACCCCCAGTCCCTGACGGATCCCAGTTTCCGCGGGCAGATCCTGGTGGCCACCTACCCCTTGATGGGAAACTACGGGGTGCCGGTAAAGCCGAAAACCGCGGAGCCCTTTTACGATGAACAGGGCATTCCCAAACATTTCGAGTCCCCCCTGGTCCAGGTTTCGGGTTTTGTGGTGGCCGAGGCCTGCGCAGAACCCAGCCATTTCGCCTCCGGCGCCTCCCTTACAAACTGGCTCGAAAAAAACAATGTTCCCGGCATCTACGGTATTGATACCCGGTCCCTCACGGAACGGCTGCGGGAGCACGGGGTTATGCAGGGGAAAATTCTGGTGGAAGGGAGCCGGGATGTAACCATGGATTCGGGGATTATCACCCACCCGGTGGCGGAGGTTTCCCCCAAGGAAATCAGGCGGTACCGTTCCCCCGGAACAGCGGAAGGTGAAAAGCTTCCCCGTATAGCCCTGGTGGACTGCGGGGCCAAGGCCAACATACTCCGTTGTTTCCTTTCCCGGAAGGTGGAGCTTATCTGTGTACCCTGGGATTCGGATCTCCGGGATATTGAATACGACGGCCTCTTCCTCTCCAACGGTCCCGGGGACCCCAAGGCCTGCAATAAAACTATCGCCACCCTCCGCCGGGCCTTTGACCAAGGGAAACCTATCTTCGGCATCTGCCTGGGGAACCAGATCATGGCCCTGGCCGCCGGGGCGGATACCTACAAACTCCCCTACGGCCACCGCGGCCAGAACCAGCCCTGCATCGACACCGAAACGAAGCGCTGTTATATCACCAGCCAGAACCACGGCTATGCGGTCCGGGGAGAAACCCTCCCCAAGGGCTGGGAACCCTGGTTCATCAACGCCAACGACAATACTATTGAGGGTATCCGCTCAACCAAACACCCCTTCTCGGCAGTACAGTTTCACCCCGAAGGCTGCCCGGGACCACGGGACACAGAATACCTGATAGACCGCTTCCTAGAACAGGTAAGGAAAACAATATGACTAAAACGATAAAAGATACGATAAAGAAAGTATTGGTGCTCGGGTCCGGGGGCTTGAAGATTGGCCAGGCCGGGGAGTTTGACTACTCCGGGTCCCAGGCGTTGAAGGCCCTGCGGGAAGAGGGCATCACCACGGTGCTGATCAACCCCAATATTGCTACCATTCAGACCAGCGAAGGCATGGCGGATTCTACCTACTTCCTGCCGGTAACCCCGGATTATGTCAGACAGGTAATCGAAAAGGAACGGCCCCACGGGCTCCTCCTCTCCTTCGGCGGGCAGACCGCCCTGAACTGCGGGGTAGCCCTGGACCGGGACGGAACCCTCTACAAATACGGAGTCAAAGTACTGGGTACCCCGGTTAAGACCATAGAGGATACCGAAGACCGGGAGCTGTTCGTGGAGCGGCTCAACGAGATCGGCGCCCTGACGCCCCGCAGTATCGCTGTCACCGACACGGAGGCGGCGGTCGAGGCGGCGGAGAAGATCCGCTACCCCGTGATGGTCCGGGTCGCCTATGCCCTGGGGGGATCCGGTTCGGGGATATGCCGGAACGAGGGGGACATACGCCGCCGCTGTGACCGGGCCTTTGCCCATGCGCCCCAGGTACTGGTGGAGGAATGGCTCGGGGGCTGGAAGGAAATTGAGTACGAGGTTGTCCGGGACAGATTCGACAACTGCATTACGGTTTGTAATATGGAAAACTTCGACCCCCTGGGGATACATACCGGCGAAAGTATCGTTGTGGCCCCCTCACAAACCCTCAGCGATTCCGAATACCACAAGCTCAGGCGCATCGCCATAGAGGTGATCCGTCATCTGGGTATCGTGGGGGAATGTAATGTCCAGTACGCCCTGGATCCGGAATCCGAAGACTACCGTATCATCGAAGTTAACGCCCGGCTTTCCCGGAGCTCCGCCCTGGCATCCAAGGCTACGGGCTATCCCCTGGCCTTTGTGGCGGCAAAACTCGCCCTGGGCTATTCGCTGGTGGATATTGAAAACCGGATCACCCGCCTTACCAAGTCCTGTTTCGAGCCTGCGCTGGATTACTGTGTGGTCAAGGTGCCCCGATGGGACCTCCTGAAATTCAAGAACGTCGATGTCCGCATCGGTTCGGAGATGAAGTCCGTTGGAGAAGTTATGTCCATAGGCCGCAGTTTCGAAGAAGCCCTGCAAAAGGCCCTGCGCATGACCGGCATCGGCGCGCCGGGTCTGGCCGGGGACGACGCCCTCTGCGGAAGCGGCCTGGAGAATATCCGGGACGCCCTGGTTAAGCCCACGGACCGGCGTATCTTTATCATCTACCGCGCGCTCCAGGAAGGCTGGACCGTGGAACGGATCTTCCGGCTCACCAAGATAGACCGCTGGTTCCTCTACAAGATTGCCAATGCCCTCGCTGCGGAAAAGGATCTGCGCGCCCTGGGAACCAATAATGTAGACCGTGAAATCCTCGCCCGGGCGAAGAGCCTTGGCTTTTCGGACGCTCGTATCGGGGACTTTGTCGGAAAAACAGAAATGCAGATACGCAGTATCCGTGAAGGGTTCAGGCTGCGGCCCCAGATCAAACAGATAGATACCCTGGCTGCGGAGTATCCCGCCAAAACCAACTACCTCTACATGACCTACGGCAGTTCCGGTGCGGGGAGCGGCGCCGCCGACGATGTAACCCCATCGGGACGGGGGGTGATGGTTCTGGGATCCGGCGCCTACCGGATCGGGAGCAGCGTGGAATTCGACTGGTGCTGCGTCAACGCCGCAGAAACCGCACGAAAACTGGGACGCTACTCCATCATGGTAAACTGTAACCCCGAAACGGTATCCACCGATTACGATATGTGCGATAGGCTCTATTTTGAGGAGCTTTCCCTGGAACGGGTCCTGGACATCTACGAGCGTGAGCAGCCCGAGGGGGTTATCCTCTCCATGGGCGGCCAGATCCCCAACAACCTTGCTACCAAGCTCTACGATTCGGGGGTCCTGATCTACGGCACCTCCCCTGCCTCCATCGACATGGCGGAGGACCGGAACAAGTTTTCCGCCCTCCTGGATAAGCTGAGAATCGAACAGCCTGAATGGAAGGAACTGACGGACCTGCCCTCCGCCAAGGCCTTTGCGGACCAGGTCGGCTTCCCGGTGCTGATCCGGCCCAGTTACGTGCTCTCCGGCGCCGCCATGAACGTAGCCTGGGACGATGAAACCTTAGAAAAATTCCTGAACCTTGCGGCGGATGTATCCCCGGAGCATCCGGTGGTGATATCCAAGTTTATCGAAAATTCCAAGGAAATTGAGATCGATGCGGTGGCCAAGCGGGGAGAAATACTGTTCCACGCCATCACCGAACATGTGGAGAATGCCGGGGTTCACTCCGGGGACGCCACCGTGGTACTGCCCGCACAGCGTCTCTACCTCCAGACCGTACGGAAGATCCGCAAGATAAGTTCCCAGATAGCGGAAGCCCTGGATATCACCGGCCCCTTCAATATCCAGTTCCTGGCCCAACGTAATCGGGTGCGGGTAATCGAATGTAACCTCCGCTCAAGCCGGAGCTTCCCCTTCTGTTCCAAGGTCAGCCGGGTGAACATGATCGAGATGGCGGTACGGGCCATGCTGGATGAGCCGGTACAGAAGGCCCCCTCCTCTGCGCTGGACCTGGACTGGGTTGGGGTCAAGGCCGCGCAGTTCAGCTTTTCACGGCTCCACGGCGCGGACCCCGTGAGCGGTGTGGAGATGGCCTCCACCGGCGAGGTTGGCTGTATCGGTACGGACCTGAACGACGCCTTCATGAAGGCCCTGCTTTCCGTGGGTTACCGTATTCCCAAGAAGCGGATACTCCTCTCCACCGGCCCCATAGAAGACAAACTGGACTTCCTGGATTCCGCCAAGGCCCTGGTTAAAATGAATTACGAACTCTGCGCTTCCCGGGGTACCGCCAAATTCCTGGCCGCCAACGGCGTGCAGGCCCAGCCTTTAAACTGGCCCCTGGAATCCAAGGAGCCGAACATTGCGCAGTTTATTAAAAGCCGGGAAGTGGATATGATAATCAATATCCCTAAGAACAACCGGGAAACGGAACTAAAGAACGATTACATCATACGGCGCATGGCGGTGGACTTCGACATACCCCTGTTCACCAACATCAAGGTGGCCCGTCAGTTCATTGACGCCCTAAGCGACTTCCGAACCAAGGGGCTGGAGATTAAGGCCTGGGAAGAATACCAATAGGGTACCCAATTAGTGTTTGTAATAGTTAATCAAACACCCGTCCGCCAGTATTTGCCGTTCCGTGTCCGTGAGCGCCCCCAGGGATAGTTCTATTGTTGTAATACGATTTGTATTACAGCCTAGTACGTAGGCTGGGAAGGTATCGGCCTTTTCCAGAAGCGCTTTCCTAGCCCCCGGTACGAATAACCAATCCCCGGTCTTAAAAGCGGCGCCGTCCTTTACCAGGAAGGGCAGTATGCCCCAGTTGATCAGGTTAGAGCGGTACCGCTTTGTGGCGTATTCCAGGGCGAAGTTTGCCGATGCCCCAAGCACACGCTGGCAGGATGCGGCTTGTTCCCGGGCGGAACCGTCCCCGGGCTTATTGGCGTAGATGGCGCTGCCTATGCCCGCCTGTTCCGGTGTAGTATTACCGCAGCCGGGTAAAGTTTTAATCATTGCATACAGAGCCTCAATTTCCGCGGGGACCGGTCCTGTAGCTTTCCGCCGCCCTTCCTCCAGGGTCTTTACCGCCTTGGCCTTCCCCACATATTCCGGGTCCCGCCTGCTCAGGGTAAACTCCGCAAGGGCCAGCGGGTTTGAGCGGTACGATGATGTCTCCCCCGACGGAATAAGCTCATCCGTGGTGGTCACGGGGTCCGTAATATAACTAACAATTTGTACCAACAGATTTTCCGTAAGCGCCGGCATGGCGGGCCAATCCTTGATATTCGGCCCAAACACCAGTTCTGTTTTCCTATCCGGCTTGCCCGTACCATCGTAGACCCGCTTGTCGTAAATGGAGCGGTCAAAGAAATATGTAGGGCGCTGCGTATACACCTCGTCATCCCCGGCGGCGCTTAGCCTTCCGCCGTTAGCTGCGGTAAGGGCTATGGAACGGGCATCCATCAGGGCTACCGAAGCGATCTGTCCGTCGCCGGGCTTCGACCCTTCCCGGTTAGGAAAATTGCGGGTGGTATGGCGTATGGAGAATTCGCCGTTTGCCGGCGTGTCCCCGGCGCCGAAACAGGGGCCGCAGAAGGCGGAACGCACGATAACGCCAGCGCCCATTAGTTTTGCTATGCCGCCGTTCTTTACCAGTTCCGCAAAAACCGGCTGGCTGTCCGGGTATACGCTGAGGGAGAAAACGCCGTCCCCGGTAGACTTTCCATCAAGAATATCCGCCGCAGCCATGATATTGTTAAAGGTCCCTCCGGAACAGCCGGCGATAATTCCCTGGTCCACATACAGGTCACCGCCCTGTAGTTTTTTCCGCAGATTTATTGCGATACCCGGTACACCAATAGCCTTGTTGGCCGCTTCCTCGGTCTTTGCAAGTATATCTTCGGCATTTTCCTTTAGTTCCCGGATCGTATACACACTGCTTGGGTGAAAGGGCATGGCGATGGATGGTTCGATCTTTGAAAGATCCACCAGGATTGCCCCGTCATAATATGCACCATCGGCGGGGTTTAGCTCCCGGTAGTCCCCTCCCCGTTTATGTATTGTAAGGTAGTCCCGTACCTGATCGTCGGTTTTCCAGATCGAACTCCAGCAGGTAGTCTCGGTGGTCATCACATCAATTCCGTTACGGAAATCCACCGGGATATTCGCTATACCATCTCCGATAAATTCCATGACCTTATTTTTTACATAGCCGTTTTTAAACACCCCGGCGATAATCGAAAGGGCCACATCCTGGGGGCCGACGCCGTTCCGGGGAGTCCCGGTAAGGCAGACCGCAACTACTTCCGGATAGGGGATGTCGTAGGTCCTGCCCACAAGCTGCTTGGCAAGCTCACCGCCGCCCTCGCCCACAGCCATGGTTCCCAAGGCGCCGTAGCGGGTATGGCTGTCCGAACCGAGGATCATCTTGCCGCAGCCCGCCATCATTTCCCGGTTGTAGGAATGGATAACCGCCATATGGGGGGGCACGAAGATGCCGCCGTATTTTTTCGCCGCAGAAAGGGCGAATACATGGTCGTCCTCGTTAATGGTTCCACCCACCGCACAAAGGGTATTATGACAGTTGGTCAGCACATAGGGAATGGGAAAGCTTTCCATGCCGCTTGCCCGGGCAGTCTGGATGATCCCCACGTAGGTGATATCATGGGAAGCCATGGAATCAAATTTAATTTTTAGATTCCGCCCGTCACCGCTGTTGTGGGCGGTAAGTATTGAATAGGCGATGGTTCCCTTCTGTCCTTCTTGCCTGGAAAAATTTTTGCCAAGCCGCTTTATTTCCACGGCCCCTGCTTCGTCATCCGCAATAAGCCTGCCGCCGGAATAATAGGTGCCGCCTTTCAGTAATGATATCATCAAAAACCTCCTAGTACTTCCGCAGTAATTCTATTGGGGGAATAGCCCCGGCCCGTCTGGCAGGAATCCAGGATGCCAGCATGGACGCCAGGATTGTGCCAATGCCGATAATGAAGACCGCTTTCCAGTCAATAACCAGGGGAATGTTTTCCAAATAATAACCCGGGTCCAGTATTTTTACCTCCCCTCCGTGGAAAAGGCCGGAAAAAAAGCCAAGCGCCTTTTCCAATCCATGGATGATGGGATTTATGGCGGATCCAATCCCCAGGCCAAGGGCGATACCGGTTATACCCCCGGTAAGCCCGGTAAGGAACGCCCCCTGGATAAAGATTCTGCTAATACCCCTGGGCTTTGTACCAAAGGCTTTTAATACCGCAATATCACGCTGCCGCTCTATAGCCAGCATGGACGTGGCGGAAGACACATTTACTGCGGCCACGATCACCACCAGGGCCATGATAAAGAGAAGAAGCTGCCTGGTAGATTCATAGGAACTGTACTGGGATCTCTGGAGTTCCTTCCAGGTATAGATCCCATAACCGGGCCCCAACTTTTGATAGATATCGTAGCTTGCATCATCAGCGCCCGTATAGGGGTCATCGATCTTTACCATGAGATAGGATGAGGACAATTCCGGCGCCAGGATTCGTTTTCCCGCATCGTAACCCACGATACACCAGAGGGAATCCAGTTCCCGGTACCCGGAAGAAACAATACCCTTAATTGTAAAAGGAAAAAGCCTGGGGATATTCCTGCCGTCGGAGCCAATGCGGAGCGTCATTATCCGCAGGGTGTCCCCCACTTCTGCGCCCAGGCTCTCCGCCAGGGCATCCCCCAAAATTACATCCCGGGGATCCTCAATCTTTGCACTCCCCGAAATGGTTTTTAAAAACTTGCTGCTTCCCTCATCTTCCCAAAAAGAACTTTCCGTGGCCCTGATGGTAGCCCCGGTCCTGCCTTTTTTACCCGCCAGTACCCCAAGGCCCTGGCGTTCAAGCCATGCCCCCCGAAGTCCGGGAAGATCCTCCAGCGCAGTTTTAGTGTTCTCAACTTCCATGGGATCCAAAAAATCGTAGATCTGAATATGGCCGGTTCCCAGTTCCAGATACCGGTCGGTGATACCCCGAATCATACCATCCGCCACCATGAGGGTAACAATGATAGGAATAAGGCTCAGGGCGATACCCCCTGCGGCGCCCCTAAGATAGCGGCCTCCCTCCCGGGCCCTTCCAAGGAGGTAACGAAGACTAATAAAACTAATGGGGCCGGCCCTCACTTCGGCGCTCCGATCTGGGGACCGTAGGTCCGAAGTACCCCGCCTACCAGGGTATAGCGGACTTCCGCCCGTTCAGCCACACCCATATCATGGGTAACCACCATAAGTGTCTTACCCCATTTCCCGGCGCCGGCATAGAGGAGTTCCGCCACCATGGCGCTGTTCTGAGCATCCAGGTTACCCGTCGGCTCGTCCGCCAGGACCAGGTCGGGATCGTTCACCAGGGAACGGGCCACCGCAACCCGCTGCCGCTCACCGCCGGAAAGCTGGGATGGATAGTGGTGGATCCTATCATCAAGCCGTACGTCCCCAAGGAGGAGCCGCGCTTTTTCCAGGGCATCCTTTTTTTTCATCCCCGCAATATATGCGGGCAGCATTACATTTTCCAGAGCGGTAAAATCTTTCAATAAATAGTGAAACTGAAAAATAAAGCCCACCCGATGACTTCGGTAGGAACTGAGGGCGGATTCCGTAAGACCGTTTATTTCAGCGCCCCCAACCATGACGGATCCGCAGTCGCAGCGATCAAGGCCCCCCAAAATATTAAGGAGCGTACTTTTTCCACTGCCGCTTTCACCGGTCACTGCCACGGAACTTCCCCGTTTAATATCGAACCCAATACCCTGAAGTATGCGGAGGGTTTCCGTACCGGATGTATAGGTCTTAACAAGATCCCTAACCCGGACCAGGATTGAATCAGCATCCTGAACGATATCACTCATAACGCAGTACCTCCGCGGGTCTTGTCCGGGAGACCCTTCCCGAGGCGAACCATGCCGCTAGAAGGGCGGATAAAAAGCCAAATAAAAATATAATCAGCACCTCATGGGGGATGAGCCTGGAGGGGATTTCCTTTATATAAAACACCGTTGGTGAAAAAATAGCGAAGCCCCCGCCCGCAGCTTCCGATCCCAGGAAGGGTGATGAAAGCACATTAAGAATACCGATAAAGAAATTAACTACCCCTTCCAGTATGGAAAAAAACGCTGCGATGTTACAGGCGATAAGAAGTCCCAGGAGCATTCCCATACCCGCCCCTACAATACCGATAATAACCCCATCCCAGACAAAGACCAGCCGCACCGCCATATCCGTGGCGCCCACAGCCCGGAGGAGGCCGATTTCCTCACGGCGTTCAAGGACACTGCGTCGTTGGGCTTGAAAGATATTTAACCCCACAACAATAAATATAAGTCCCACCAAAACAAACATGAACAGTTTTTCTGTCCGCAGGGCTCCGAAGAAAGCCCTATTATAGTCCCGCCAGGAAGAAACATGAAGCTCAAGTCCCGCCTGTTCTTCCAATACCCTCCGGATCTGTTCCAGTCCGGCCCGGTCCTGCCAGCGGTTTTTCAGTTTGATCCCCAGGGACGTATCTCCACCGCTTATTTCAGCGGAACGTTCTATATTAATAAATGCCCATCCCAAATCATATTCATAAAAACCTGAACGAAAAATACCCTTAACAATGAACCGGGAATTATCCGCCCCGCCCTCACCTTCTTCAGCATCCCCGGAAAAAAGGTCCTCCCCTGAAACGGAAACCATGGTAATCCAATCCCCAAGATCCGCATCAAGACGCCTTGCCAGTTCAGCTCCAAGCAATATGGAAAAACGGTCCTCTAAATTAAAAGAGCCCCTTTCAAAGACCAGCTTTTCCGCCATCCCCAAGTCCTGTTCCAGGGCATCAGGCGGGAGGCCGCGGACCACCGCTCCGTGATGCCCCCTCTGCTGTCCGCGGACAATTCCCTGAATTTCCCGGAATGGAACTGCCGCTCTAAGCGCCGGCAGGGCGCTGATTTTTTCCCGCAGCATTTCTCCCCGCCCGTCATGGGGGAACGCTTCTATCCGCAGATGGTAGGATGATATTTCAAGGATACTTTCGATAAACCCCAGTTGGAACCCATTCATCACCGCGATGATAACCGTCAGCGCCAATACCCCGGTGGCAATACCCAGTATGGCCAGAACCGGCGCCGGAGAATGCGTATTTTTGCGCCGTCCCCGAAAATAACGGATCGCGACAAATCCTATCCAGCCCTGCCCAGCCATTATTCTCCCCTCCGGTCAGATCCCGGGCGGACATGTTCCTCAGAAATTTTACGGCCGTTTAACCATACAGCCCGGAGTACCACGGCATCATTCATATAGAGTTCCTCGACTTCCCGGTCCCCTTCCTGACGAACCGTTCGCTCCAAAACTCCATTGCGAAGGTTACGTTCAAAAATACGATCCCCATCGTTGTTATATTCATATTCTATGAGCCGTTCCTCCGCATCGGATTTCCAAAGCACCGAAGTAAGCCTGTCTCCGGACCAGGTGTTTATCACTTCCCCCAATATGCGGTCAAACTCATCGCGGCGAACTTCGCTCCTAATCCGGCCGCGCTCGTCGGTATTGTAGAGTATCCGATCGCCGGAATTAATTATCACATCATCAAAAAATTCAGAACTAAAAACAGAACCGGGGTGAACAAATTCATTTTCCGCCCCGACCCCAAGGATAAGCTGGGGGAACCTGAAAAAAGCGGTCTCCTGCCCTTCTGCGGGCGCCTTAAGATAACGCCGCTCTACACTCCGCAAAGCATAGGAACGGGTATAGCGATAGTAATCTGTCCAGATAGGTTCTTCGATCCCGTCGTTCAGCGTTTTTACTACCGTAACCGGAATATTCACCGGACGCGGAATGGGAACCATCTCTATGCCCTCCTCTTCCGCCCGGGTTGATGATGGCACCGGCACATTAGGAATCGTCTCTTTAGGATCCTCAGCCTTCACATCCGGCTCCTCTTCCACAGGTTCATCTTCCGGTTCCGCCTTAAAGAGAGTGAAAAGCCAGGTCTCCGTTCTGATAAGAAAAGTGCGGTTATAATAATAGTAGGTAATATAATCGGAACTATCCGCATTTATCTGATGCGATTCTGATATAAGCTTGTCGGTATTGTAGAGTTCAATAAACCCCGAATTATCATCCTCAAAAACCGCCGCAAGCCTTGTAAGTTCCGTTTCGTCTTTAAACGACCACTGACGCCGGGATACGACACCTTCTTCGTAGAGATTCCGTATCTCTATCCGATATGATGGATCGTAGTATTGCAGCAGCTTCTCGGGCAGTTCCGAAGGGGAAGCGCTTCCCACCGAAAGAGCATACTTGCCCCTGAGGGCATACTGCGAAAAAGCAGGTTCCAGAGCCATCCCCCCGGCGTTGGAAACATACCAGTCCTCGGCATACATAAGGGCAGCAAAAAATCCCAGGGTAAAACAAAAAAATATTTTTTAACACCATGTTTAATCAAGGCCGATAAATTCCTTTGTGTATTCCTTGGGATCAAAGGGCTTAATATCCCCGTATTGTTCTCCGTTGCAGAGAAAAACTACCGGAAGGCGGAGTTCTGTTGACAGGGAATAAACCACCCCCCCCTTGGCGCTGGAATCAAATTTTGTCAGGATAACGCCATCCAGGGCTACCGCCTGATGAAAGGTCTCCGCCTGGGCCAGGGCGTTACGTCCGGTGGTAGAATCCAGGACCAACCACCGTATATACTTCGCCCCAGGCGCCTTAGATTCAACCACCCGGTCAATCTTCTTTAATTCTTCCACTAGCGCAGTTTTAGTGTGCATCCGCCCGGCGGTATCGGCTATGATCATATCCCCGCCCCCGGCAAGGGCCGCTTCCAGGGCATCGTACACTACCGCTGCGGGATCTCCCCCCTGTTTGTGGGCAACCACCCGTACCCCAAGGCGTTCTCCGTGTATTTTCAACTGATCCACCGCCGCAGCCCGGAAAGTATCCGCCGCAGCCAGGATGGGCTTTTTTTTATCCAAAGACCGGTACCGCTCCGCCAGTTTAGCTGCGGTGGTGGTCTTCCCAACCCCGTTCACGCCCAGGAGCAATATCACCACCAGGGAGTTTTGGGCCCCCACGGGTGATATACATAAGCTCCTTTCCAGCAGGGAGGCCAAGGCCATGCGCGCCTGGGTAGGATCGGAAATTCCCTCTTTTTTACAAATTAAACGGAGGGCATCCACCGTTTTAAACGCTTCGGCAGCGCCAAAGTCACCCTCCACCAGGAGATCCGCCAGATCTTCAAATAATTCTTCCGAAACCTGTTTTCCCCGGCCAAAAAAATTTTTTAAACGATCTGCAAAGCTAGCTGCCCCCACGGTTCACCATCCTATTTCGCAATCTTCGGAACGCTCTTACTGGCCGTACTGCCATACCGGAGTATCCGGTAAATTGATTCAACCATAACAGCGCCAAAGGCAATCCAGGCGCCGGTGGTAACCGTATTCAGGGTCTGGTAGGTATCATATATATCCGGATCACCCGCATAGTTATAGGCATTCTGATAGGTAGCGGTAATACCGGAAAGCATAAAAGCCACCGGAAGCGCTATCCAGACGTGTGTCCAAGCGCCGTAATATTTACGCCGGGCCGTACCCAAGGGTTTTTTATCCTTCCCCACGGGTATGGAAACCGGCAGGGTTACCACATCTCCCGTCTGCCCTGCCCGGAAAATTACCGCAGACTTAGCCCCCGCCAGAGTTTCTGCGTGGATATATTCAAATTGATTCATCGGAGTCGTTATGGTTAGGGGAGCAGCCCCAATGTAAAGGGAACCTTCGTATATCAATGCACCTTTATGGTCAGGAAAATCAATGCCAAAACTGGTCTGTGGCACGGGCCGAAGTTTAAATTGCAGCTCCGTCAATTCTCCCATCGCAAGATCCACCGACATGGATGCACTGTCATACCCATCCGCAAAGACCGCCACATCCACCGGGCCCGGAGGATATTCCCTGATCCCCGTATCACCCTGCCCTGCATAGTTTTCTTTGACCAGAATAACTGCGTTTTCCGGATCCGTTTTTACGGATATCGCCGATGGAGGAGCGCCGGATATGGCCGCCGCCAAACGTCCCGCCATTTCATCCTCCACCAAGCCCATATCATCGGTAGAAAAAATAAAACTATCCTCGTATGCAAACGAACGGGTATACAGGGTATACAAGCGGATACGGAGAAAAACCCGGCCATGAAATTCGGATATCTCCCCGGTGACGATGGCATCAGCTTTTTTATTGGTGCAAAAACGGTACTCAACGCCTTTGGCGGGTGGATCGGGAAATGTCCCATCGTTGTTTTCCTGGGTCAGCCTAAAAACCGGTTCATACTCAATCGCCATTACCGCTTCTTCGGCCTTTTGGTACTCCTCCTCCAAGGTTTTTATAGCCGCATCAACCGTTTTTATTTCGTTCTTATACCGCCGATCCGGATACCCCTTATAGATAAGCAAATCCCGCTCGGTCCTCTTGGCCGCCAATTTTTTCCCCGCATCCTCCAGGGCGCGAACCCAGGCCAGATCCCGGTAGTAAGAATATTCTTCCGATACCCGGACCCGGTGATGAACATCCGTGATGGATTTTGCAAGCCCGCGTACCAGAAGATCCCCCAGAATACGCTGGGGGGGAGGAAGGGAAGAAACATCAAAGGCGGTAATAGCGAGAACCCACTCGGGGTTCATAATCTCCGTCTCCTCCTCCTCAGCCTTTCCAAACCCAAAAACCGGGGCGGAAAATACCAGGAGCAGCGCAAACATAGTAATACTATGCTTGATTATTTTTCCAGGCAAAGCGCAAATACTCCTCAATAAAGGGATCTATGTCTCCATCCATGACGGCCTGAATATTACCCATCTCCGTCTTGGTCCGGTAATCCTTCACCATGGTGTAGGGCTGAAACACATAGGACCGGATTTGATTCCCCCAGGAGATATCCTTTTTTTCCTGGGCAAACTTTTCATTTTCCTTTTCCTTTTCCTGACGATAGTATTCGTAGAGCCGGGACTTGAGTATACTCATGCCGATGGCCCGGTTCATGGTCTGGCTCCGTTCACTCTGGCAGGCCACCACGATACCCGTGGGCAGGTGGGTAAAGCGCACCGCGCTGTCGGTTTTGTTTACGTGCTGCCCCCCGGCGCCGCCGGAACGGTAGGTGTCCACCCGGAGATCCTCGGGCCGGATATCAACTTCAATGGAATCGTCGATCACCGGGAAGAGGTACACCGAAGCGAAGGATGTATGCCGCCGGGCATTGGCGTCAAAGGGGGAAATACGCACCAGCCGGTGTACCCCGGACTCGCCCTTGAGGTAGCCGTAGGCGTAGTCCCCGTCGATGCGGCAGGTGGCGGATTTGATCCCCCCCTCCGCTTCCAGGCGATCCACCTCTTCAAGCTTAAAACCCCGGCGTTCCGCCCAGCGGAGGTACATCCGGTAGAGCATCTGGGACCAGTCGCAGGCTTCGGTCCCCCCGGCGCCGGAATGGATGGTAAGAAAGCAGCCGTTCTTGTCCACCTCGCCGCCCATAAGCTCATAAATATTCTGCTTTTCGTAGCGTTCCGTAAGTTTTCCAAGGGTATTTTCAATTTCACTGCCCTGGGATTCGTCTTTTTCCTCCCCAGCCAGTTCCTGAAGTACCTCAAGGTCTTCAATATCCGCCACCAGGGCCTTCCAGGGTTCGTACCGGGCCTTGAGAGCCTTGAGATCCCCCATGATCTTCTCCGCCCGGTTACTATTATTCCAAAAATCCGACTCCCCTGCACTAGCCTCAAGTTCCGCTATGCGCTGACCAAAGGAAGCCGTTCCGGGCGCCGGGTTTTCAAAGACGCCTCCAGGTATCGTAAATTTTAGCCTTTAGCTCCGCAATGGGAGCCCCTAATTCTGATACTAACATAGGTTCAGGGTAGTCAAATTCCGTTTAATTGTCAAACCATGATTAGCGAAGGTACCGCAGCAAACTCCGCAGTTCCGGGTCCGCCATGGCATCCGCCGGATTATCCACGGGTTTTTCGTTCTGCAGGATAATCTCGTCCCCAATACCGATGCGGTCAAAGAACCCCTCCCGGGTGAGTATCCCCATGGATACCTCCTCATCAGCCCGTTCTATACGCAATTTTCCTACCACATCCTCCGGGGAATACACCAGGCCTATGCCTTCGTTGCGGATCACCGGCTGGCCTTTCTTGACCACATCGTATTCGGTTTCACTTTTAACGCCGTCCGCGCGGCCCTTGTCGATAAGACCCTGGGAGGAACGGCGCCGGATCAGCTCGGCGCGGAACGGGAGGGCCCGGGAAAGCTGGTCCGCCAAGCCCCGGGAGGCGTTTCGCAGGCGATCGTCGCCGGTACGGTAGGTGTAGAAGGAGGCGGCGGGGGAACCGGTACGGCCCACAAAGAGTTCGCCCTTAAGGGCAAGGTCCCGCGCGTTTTCAGATACCGTAACGATAAGGAAGTAATCCGCTCCCTCTTCCCGGGCGGTACGGAAGGCGGCGGAAAATGAGGGTTGTTTAAGGGCAAGGTCAGGGGCGGCTATGTTCCGGTCATGGATCAACAGGTCCCGGACATAGGCGGAACCCACAGCCCCGGCTTCGGCGTGGTAAAAAGCGCCATCGGAGGCTATGGTAAATACCGCCACATTCCAGTGACGCTTGGCAATCTCTACGGGATCCGCATCCCAGCGCCGGTACAGCGCATCGGCTAGAAGGGCATCGTAGGCTTCGATAGCATCGTTAATAGCCGGGTCATTCAGGTTGTTGCTCCGGAGGAAACGCAGTTCCTCCAGGTAGCGGGCGGGATACCCTTGGATCCGCAGTATTTCTGCGTATTCCCGCCGGTCCCGGGCATAGGGGTTAAGCCGCAGCCCCCGGCGGTATTCAAAGAGGGCCTGATCCGTGAGGTTTCCGGAACGAAATTCCCGGGCGCGGTTAAAATGCCAGGACGCCCAGCGGCTCCGCAGGGGATCCTCCAGGCTGGTATTGCCGAGGATCAGATCCTCCAGGGCGGAACGGACAAACTCATCGTTGGGATCAATCCCCGAAGCCTGGGAAAGTATATTCATAGCATCGTTGATCCGCCCAAGGCTGATATAGGCCATACCCTTGAGGTACCAGGCGGCTAAATCGCTGCGATCCTCCGCAATGGCCTGATCCGCCAGGGCGGCAGCTTCTTCGTACTGCCCGGAACGGTAGCGGAGGCTTGCCAGCAGCGCCCGTGCGGGCTTATACCCCGGCCTATACGCCAGGGCCTGTTCGACATAGCGTATGGCCTGGGGGAAACGCCCGGCCTTGGCGTCTATGTAGGCGGCGTAGTAATAGACCCGGTAATCCTCGCGGTGCTGCAACAGGGCCCGCTCAATATAAGGCCGGGCGCCTTCCAGGTCCCCCAGGGAGCAGAGAACCAGGGCGAGAGAGAGGAGGAGCCTCCTATCATCGGGAAAGCGGCGGGCCACCTCCCGGTACCGGATAACCGCATCACCCGAGCGGCCCCGGGCCACATCAAGCTCCGCCCCCGCAAAAAGGGCCTCCAGGTTATAGGGTTCCCGCTTGAGAATATCGGTAATGATAGTCTGTGCCTCCCCCAGCCGCCCCAGGGCTATGAGGGTAGTGGCTTCCAGATTGGCAAGGGGCATACTGCTCCGGGCCAGGGTCCGGGCCTTCCGCACCCAGCTCAGGGCCTGATCGAATTCACCAAGCTCGTAGTAACACTCCGCCAGAGCGGCGGTCCCTTCGGCGTGGGCTGCGTTAAGGCGGACACATTCCAACAGGGCCTCCGCTGCGGCGTACCAGTTTTCCTGCGCCATATATTCGCGGCCCCGATCATAATAGGCCCCCGCGCCGGAAGCCGAACCGCTTTGGGCATATGGCTGTCCCATAACCGCAAAGGTTAAAAGAAAGAAAAAAAGAAGAAATTTCAACCACAAAGGTACAGAAGGGAGGAAAGAAGAAGAAAAGGGGGAAAGTTCTAGAGTAGTTGTAGTATCCTTGCTTCTTTTCTTCATCCTCTTTCCTTTCTTCACATTCGCCTTCTGTACCTTCTGTGCCTTTGTGGTTTTTATTCTCTTCCTTCTTCAGCACTATCTTTGTGGTTTTTATTGTCTTCTTTCTTATTCAGCACTATCTTTACCGTATTTATCTTATGCCCATCCATGTCCTGGATGATAAAATCCGTATCACCGTAGACGGCTTTTTCGTATTTTACGGGAATTTTTCCAAAAAGATCAAACACAAAGCCGCCCAGGGTATCAAAATCATCCGCAGGCAGCGTTACTCCGGTTTCCTCGGAAAGATCTTCCAGGTTTACCCGGGCGTCACAGAGGAAGGTCCCCTCCCCTAACTTGAGGATGTTCTCAGTTTCGTTATCAAATTCATCCTGGATATCACCGATGATCTCTTCGATAATATTTTCCATGCAGATAATCCCCGAAACCCCGCCGTACTCGTCCACCACCACCGCAATGTGGACCCGGCGGCGGCGCAGTTCCGCAAGGAGTTCGTTAATATGCTTTGAGCCGGGCACAAAGAAGGGCTTGCGGAGCAGGTTCTGGATTGAAAGTTCCTCGCCCTTAACCAGGGCTTTAAGCAGATCCTTTACATAGAGGATACCCACCACGTTGTCGATAGTTTCCTTGTACACCGGAAAACGGGAATGATCACTTTCGGTGATCCGTTCCAGCAGTTCTTCCCGGGTGGCGTCCACAGAAATGAACACCGTATCGATCCGGGGTACCATGATCTCCTTAACCGTGGTATCCGAAAGCTCCACCACCCCGCGGATCATTTCCTGCTGATCCGTCTCCAGAGCCTGTAATGTTTTTTTATCTATTTCACCTTTTTTAAAAAATAGCTTCACCCGATAACTCCGTCAGGATCTGTTCCTGTAGTTTTAACATGGGCTCCACGCCCTCGTTTGTTTGGTGATCCATTCCGTCTAAGTGGAGAATACCATGGATTAAAAGGCGGCGTAACTCTTCATCCCGGGAAACCTTAAAATATTCGGCATTTTCCTCCAGGGTTTCCAGGGAAACGATGATATCCCCGCTGAGGAACCGGGTTTCCCCGCTTGTTTCATCATGGTAATTAGTCCCCAGCTCAAAGGATAATACATCCGTGGGTTCATCGATATTCCGGAATCGCTCGTTTAACGATCTGATATAGGCGTTATTGCAGAAAAGCACCGAAAGATCCCAGGCATCCTTTTCCAGCCTGTCCAGAACCTTAAGAATATAGTCATTTACCATGGGCGACCAAGCAGGTAGGGGGACCTCCTCGGCGCTGATATCCACCCGGTTCATACGGGGGCTCCCGGAGAAGCGGGCCCTGTACCGCCCTCCCCATGGCCGCCGGAATGGGTATGGGCCGCAGCTTGAACCGCTTCCTTAAGCTGTTTGGGATATTCAATCCGGGAATGATAATGCCCCGCCAAGACCCGGACAAAGATATTCTCAATGGTCTGGAGTTCCCGGAAGGTCAAATCCGAATCCCATAGCTGGCCCGAATCAAATTTTGACAGGAACATTTCGTGGATAAATTTTTCCAGTCTGGATGCGGTTGGTTTCTTCAAGGTCCGTACCGCCGCCTCGGTCACATCCGCCAGCATCACCACCGCAGATTCCCGGGAACGGGGCGGATTTCCGGGATAGGTAAAGTCCTCCACGTTCACCGCAGATTTATTGTGCGAGTCCGCAGACTCCCGCTTAAGCGCCTCGTGGTAAAACCAGCTGATCACCGAATTGCCGTGGTGTTCGGAAATAATATCCGTAACCGCCTGGGGAAGCCCCAGGAGCCGGGCCTTTTCCACGCCCAGCTTAACATGGCTGCGGATCACCGTGGCGGAAAGCCGAGGGGGAATATCATCATGCTTATTATAGACGGTCTGATTTTCCACAAAATAGTCGGGCTGATCGATCTTCCCTATATCATGATAATAGGCCCCTACCCGGGCAAGCAGCGGATTAGCGCCTATCTCCTGACAGGCGGACTCCGCGAGGTTTGCCACCATCACCGAATGGCTATAGGTACCCGGAGCGGCGGTAAAGAGCCGTTTAAGGATCGGGGAATTAAGATCCGAAAGTTCTATAAGCCGGAAGGTGGTGGGGGCGTTCAGGACATGTTCAAGCATGGGGAGAAAACCCAGGACCAGCATCCCCGAAGCAACGCCGTTAAAGGCCGCCAGAAACAGGGCCGGCGGATAATCCGCAAGGGAACTCCGCTTTATAAGGAGCAACCCTGTGGCAGTAAAGATATGGACCAGGGCCAGAATAAAACCAGCCTTGATCAGGTCCATGCGTTTTTCCGCATTCTGCAGTACATAGGCCGCCACTATTCCGGAACTAAGGGCGAAAACAAAGGAAGGCACATCAAAATGGCCGGACATAAAGGCCCCCAGAGGCAGGGCCAGGGCCAGAACCACCGCAAGCCGGGAACCGATCAGAATTGCGGGCAGCATTATTACCAGGGCAGTAGGCAGTGCCAGGGCCGCAGAAGGGTAATTTCCCAGGGGCACGGTCCGCAGAAATACTGCGCCCACTATATAGAGCACCGTAAGAATTGCCAGAAGATAAACCTCCGCCGGAGAGAGGATCCTTCCAATGCTCCGCTTCCCCCCCATAAAAACCAGGAGGCCGTATACTAAGAAAAGTATAAGGATATGGCCTACCACCGGCCGGGGATCATAGCCGGGCTGGGAATTGATCAGCGCCCGGAGCTTAACCATATCCCCTTCGCCGATGATAAATCCCTTCCGTATAACCCGGTCGCCCTCTTCTATATACTTCATTACCGGTTTTGCCTGGGTACGGACTTCGGCCAGACGCAGGCTGGTCTCCTGGGGGGAGAAAAACACATTTTCTGTGATAAAGGGTTTCAACAAGGGGAAAGCAAGGACGGTAAAGGCAGCGGGAAAAGCCCCTCCCGCAATATGACGCCTAAGTGCATCTTCCACCCCGTCGTAACTGATAAGCCTATCGTAGGGCACCCGCTCCCGCTCTATCCGGCCGCTGCTATTGTGGTACAGATCCACCACATCGGGGTTGAACATCTCAAGGCCAATCTGGGGTATGGCAACAATACCGGTATCCAGCAGGTAGTCCAGTACCGCAGAACCATAGTCCAGGATGCGATCCCTGCCGGAATCCCGAAAAAGCATATCCAGAGTATTGGAACCAAAGGCCCCGGGAAGCTCAGCCTGAACCGCCAGTTTATAGGCTTCGGCGGAACTTCTTTGGGAAAAGAGATTCCGGGAGAGTTCTGCAAACCGGGAATAGGAGCTCCGGCTTCCCTCGTCGGCCTCCCGGGAAAACACAAAAACAGCCGGAACCAGCCGTTCTTCCGCCTCACGGCGCAGTTGGGTAGCGTCCTCGTCCACATAGGAGACCGCATGTTCCGAGATAATGTCCCGTTCCGCAACCCGGCCAAGTTCAAATTCCGTATAATTCCCGGCTTCGGCGATGTCGGAACGCATACTGCCCCAGATAATGGCGCCGCCGGATATGATAAATGCCAATAGGCTTACCAGAGCAGGGCCCAGACGAAATTTCGGGAGCCTGAACTTTTTTAAAAAAATATCGCCCGAGGCAAAACCGTTACGATTTCGTTTCATTTTCGTAGGCCTGAATAATTTTTTTAATGAGCGGATGCCGGACCACATCGCCCGTATTGAGGTAGGCAAAGTGTATCCCCTCCACTTCTTTGAGAATGGTAAGGGCGTGGATTAACCCCGAATCTACCCGTTTAGGCAGATCCACCTGGGTAGCATCCCCGGTAATAACCGCCCGGGCGCCCTGGCCCAGCCTGGTGAGGAACATCTTCATCTGCTCCTTGGTCGTATTCTGGGCTTCGTCCAGAATAATGATACAATCGTTAAGGCTCCGTCCCCGCATATAGGCCAGGGGCGCTATTTCTATGGTATGGTTTTCTTCCATACGGTGGATCACCTCAAAGGGGATGAGGGATTCCATGGCGTCGTAGAGGGGCCGGAGATAGGGGTTTATCTTCTGGGCCAGATCCCCCGGGAGAAAACCCAGGCTTTCACCGGCCTCCACCACCGGACGGGTAAGCACCAGTTTACGCATCTTTTTTGATAATACCAGATAAAGGGCCTCCGCTATGGCCAGAAAGGTCTTCCCCGTACCGGCGGGCCCTACGCAGAAGGTAATATCGTTGGAACGCATGCCCTGGATATACCGGGCCTGATTGTGGCCCCGGGGAAAGACCTTGCCAAAGCCGTGGGGAATATGGATCACCGCATCCTGCAGTATCCCGGGTCCGCTTTCATCCGGAGAAACGGTTCCAACTAGGGCCCTGACAAAATCCGGGGAAGGATTATCCCCCTCCCGAACTGCGCTTATAAGGCTATCCATCATCGTCCTGAAACGCCGGACCCCGGCCTCATCGACCCCTTCCAAACGTATTTCATTCCCCCGGGTTGCGATACGGCCCCCCAGGGACCCTTCGATAAGCTTCAGGTTCCCATCATTTGCCCCGCAAACTCCGGACAGAACCTCATGGCTATCCAGTACAACGGTTATGCTATCGTCCAAAAACACCTCTAAGTTTCAAGTCTATAGTCCCCTCATGGGGACGTCAAGTGTCAACATAGATACGTGGCACCCGCTTGTTTATCCCGCAGGTGATCTCGTAGGAAATGGTACCCAGTTTTGCGGCAAGATCCGCAGCGGAAAGGGCGTCTCCCCCAAAAAAGCTTACGCTGTCCCAGCGGCGTATTGCCGTATTTGGCCCCAGATCCGCCATACACTGGTCCATGCAGATCCGGCCTACCAGGGGATACCAGGCGCCGTTTATCCGTACTCGGAAATCTCCGCTGAGCCGCCGGGGCAGGCCGTCGCCGTATCCCACAGGAATGGTGGCGATGGTGGTATCCCTATCTGCAGTCCAGGTCCGCCCGTAGGAAACGGTCTCTCCTTTTTTCACCTGCTTGATAAACACAATCTGGCTGACCAGCTCCATGACGGGCTTTACCGGAAGAATCTGTTCAGCGCCGACGGGGGCATAGCCGTAGAGGAGTATACCCGGGCGAACCATATCAAAAAAGGCATCCTCGTGGAAGGCCAGGGCGCCGGTATTGGCGGCGTGGACCAGGCCGGGATCGATCCCCGCCCGGCGTATCCCCTCCACTGCGGCACTGAACCGCCCAAGCTGTTCCTTGGTGTAGGCCGCATCTTCTTTGTCAAGGGAATCGGAGACCGCCAGGTGGGTGGCGACACCCCCAAGTTTAAGGTACTTCGATCCGGCGATAAGGGCTGCAAGTTCCGGGGCGGAAGACGGCGGGCATCCTACCCGGCCCATACCGGTATCCACCTTCAGGTGAACAGAAAGACGCTCCCCTCCCTGCTCCGCCACTGCGGCAAGCTCCCGGATAAAGTCCCGGTCCCCTGCCAGGGGGATGAGCTTATCCACTATCAATTCGGGAATTTCCTCGGGCAAGGGTATGGAAAGGAGCAGTATCGGTGCGGTAATCCCCGCCTCCCGGAGCTCCGCCCCCTCGGCCGCCGTGGCCACCGCCAGGAATTCTGCGCCTTCCTCCAGAGCCGCTTTGGCAAGGGGAACCGCCCCGTGACCGTAGCCATCGGCCTTAACGGGCACACAGATCTTCCGGGCGGAACCGACACGGGAACGGACCAGGCGAAGATTGTAACGAAAAACATCAAGGCGGATAATGGCACGGGTTGCACGCATTTAGAAAAACCTCGTCAGATACATTGAAAACCAGGGTACGTAGGTAACCAGGATTACTACTATCAGTTGGATAAGCAGGAAGGGAAACACATAGCGGCAGATCTCCAGAAAGGGTTTCTTAAACCGGTATGTCGCCAGGAAAAGGTTAAGCCCCACCGGCGGGGTGAGGAAGCCGACTTCCAGATTGATGATAAAGATGATCCCCAGATGAACCGGATCTATGCCATAGGCCTGCCCCAGGGGAGTAACCAGGGGAAGCACGATGAGGATGGCGGAAAAGATATCCATAAGACAGCCCACCACCAAAAGCGCCAGGTTGAGCAGGAGGAGAAAGACGTACTTGGATTCAACCGTGGCCTGCATCCATTGGGCAAGCCTTTCCGGCGCCTGGGTATCTACTATATAGTAAGACAAAGCCATGGACAGGGCGATGATAGAAAGCACACCCCCCATGATGGGAACGGCCTTGCGGAAAAGGGGTATCAGGCCTTTCAGAGTAATATCCCGGTGGATCAGAACCTCAACAATAAAAATATAGATCAGCGCAACCGCAGCAACCTCCACCAGGGAGAGGATCCCGGAGAAGAACCCGGCGATCAACAGAAACGGCAGGACAATCTCGAAGGCGGATTTTTTTAAACCCCTCAGGGCTTCCCGAACACGAAATGGTTCAACGGGTATTTTATATTTTATCGAAGCGATGATACCAAAGACAATAAGCGCCACAACCAGGATAAGCCCCGGAATAATTCCCCCTAAAAACAGGTGCATGATATTGGTCATGGTGGTTGCTCCCACCAGGATGATGGGGAGACTGGGCGGAAAGAGCAGCCCTATGCTTCCCGAAGAAGTAAGGAGCCCTATGGAAAATTTTTCCGGATATTTTATATGCTCCGACAGGACTGCAAAGAGTATGCCCCCCCAGGGCCAGGATGGTTACCCCGGAAGCTCCGGTAAAGGAGGTGAAAAAAGCGCAGATAAGCACCGCAGCGATGATCATCCCCCCGGGCAGCCAACTAAAGAGGCTCCGGAAGGTCTGAACCAGCCGGTCCCCGGCTTTGCTTTCGGAGAGGAAGAAACCAACCAGGGTAAAGAGGGGGATGGGAATAATACTGTCCTGGGTAAGGGCCATATATACCTGATTAGGCACCACATCAATTTCCCCCCAGGAAGCCTGAATAAGAAAAAGGGCAAGCCCTCCCATAACCACAAAGAGGGGGGTTCCCGCCAAAGCGGCCAGGATAAGGATGAAAATTGCAGGAATCCGTATATAATAGGCCAGGAGAGACAGGGTGTCGGAAAGGGTATTCAAAAAAACCGGAAGATCAAAACCCCAGACCGCTTTAGCGATAACCGGCAGGGCGCAAAAAGTTCCCAACAGAACCGCTGCAAAAGGCAGGATCCTGGCCTTACCGGTAAGGGGGGCTCTGCGGGCAAAGCGGATGGCAATTACCCCGTAACCGATGGGGATAACCAGGGCAAAGACCTTATCGGGGATAAACCCGATCATCCGGCCTAAAAGCCCGATTTTGATAAAGGAGACCGAACTCCAGGCAATTATGGTAACCACAAAGGCGGAAAGGCAGTTGGTAATTATCAGCAGGGGTCTCTTAGCCTTATCACTGAAAAAAACCTGAACCAGGGCTATGGACAGATGCTCAGCGTTTCTGGTGGTAATCATCCCTGAAACAAGTCCCGCCACCAGGAGCAGGTGGACCAGAATTCCCGAAGAATCGGGAATTCTGGTTTTAAAGAAAGTTCTAAGGACTACCTCCGCCGCCGGCAATAGGGTCAGGCAGAACAGGGAAAAGTAACAAAGCCCGTCTTCGATACCGTATAGTATCCGCTTTACTCCCCGTCCCATTGATTTTACCGTCCGCCCCGGTGGGTCTTTACAAGACCGTTGATTTTATCGTAGGTAGTCCGGTCAAAGGTAGCGCCTTCCAGCAGCGCCGGGATGGCCTTTTCCAGATCATCGTACCATTCCTGCTGCTGCCGGGAATTAAGATCGTTAATCACCAACCCGTGCCGGGTCATGGTGGTAATAGCATCACTTTCAAGTTGAGCCAGGGAGGTCTCGATTTCCATCCCAATCCGCCGGGTTATCTTGAGTATCTCCGCCCGGTGCTGCTCGGGGATCATTTCCCAGGTATGCTTGTTCATCACAATTCCCCCCAGGAAGGGAGCGATATTCACGGTGGACATATTTTTTGCAACCCCAAAATACTGCATCCCCGCCGAGGCAATGGGGCTTACATAGATGGCTTCGATGGTACCCCCGTTCAGGGCTATGAGGGTCCGGTTGGCTTCAATAGGTACAACCTGATAACCCATGGATTTAAAAGCCTGGGTCATGGCCGGTTCCTGGGGATCGCTGCCCACCTTCATACGCTTTAAATCTGCGGGAACAAACACCGGCTCTTTGGAAAATATCTTTATCCAGCCCCCCCTGACCAGGGCCATACTGTAGTAATCCTTGCTGTTAATCTTCGCTTCCAGATCCGGTTTTATAACATCAAAAACCGCGGTAAGTTCATCATCGTTCCGGAAAAGGAGGGGGCAGCTTACGGTCAATATTTCCGGGACGATCTTGTTCAGTCCGAAGGATGTGAACACCGCCGCCTGGATAACATTCATGTTGAGCTTTTGCAGTACATCCGCCTCAGAACCCTGGGTACCGTTGGGATATATCTGCATCCGCACCTCTCCGTTGGTGGCGGCGGACCATTCGCTGGCCATGCGGTTCAACGCGGCGCCCCAGGGGGTATTGGCGGGAACCATGGAGGCAAGTTTAATGGTGATCTGCCGTGCCGGCCGTCTTTGGGCAAAAGCCGTCCCAGGACCGGCGAACAGCATTACTGCGAGAAAAATCAGACCTACCTTTTTCAAAACCTACTCCTTTTTTACCATTCACCCCAGGTATCGGCGTCCAGTTCAGCGAAGAGCTCCGGCGCCGTATTCAGAAGATACCGGGCCTTGCGCTGGGCCATGATGTTGACCAAGCGGCTGGCGGGATCCTTCTCTATGTCCACCGCCAGGGCGGATTCAAGACTGCTTTTAAAGGTTTCAATATCCTGGGCGGGTACGCATACCGCCTGGGCGTAGGAAACATAGGGGCCCGCAAGACCCCCCTGCGATTTTTCCAGCGCCCGCTGATAATGGGTTTCAACCTTAGAGGGGTCCCCCCCCATGCCCTCGGGTACCGAAGAATAGAATAGTACGTAGAAATCGTCCAGGGCCCCGGAGTTAAAATCGGGATCCAGTTCATAGGCCCGCGCGATGGCGGCGGTAAGTTCCGGAAGCCGCATCCCCAGGTCCAGGTCGAAGGGGTTCATAGCATAGGCGGAGAGGATACCTGCGGCATGCCAGTAGATAAGGGGAACATCCGCCTTTTTTACCTTAGCCAAGTACGAAGGCTGGACACCCTTTCCATAGGCATCGTTCCAGCCGCGATATTTTTTCTCCAGACCCGATGCCAGGATTTCCGCACCACGGAGGTAGAGTTTCCGGGCCCGCTCCATCTGCTCTGCCCGCTCAAGGTATTCCTCGGAGGGAAGCATCTCCGCCGGCCCCTGGATAAAGGCGTTGGCGTACATCACAAAAAGAGAACCCGTGGTAAGGATAAGCCCCTGGTGATTTGGCTGCGTGGAGAGGAGGGCCTCGTACATTTTTATGGCAAAGGGCAGGGCGCCGGCGATTAGTTCGGGATCCGTGTCACCGGTGAACACCGCGCCGCTCCCTTCTCCGGTAAGGGCATTGGCGACCGCCTTGGTTGCCATTTTGTTGATAGAACAGGAGGACAATAGTGTTAGGGCACAACAAAGGAATACACCCGCAAAGGCAGAACGGTATTTCAAGGCCTTTCCTCCAATCAAGCGATATTGTACAAACTCAAGGAAACCCTATCAACCCCATCGGGTATTAATTGGCTAATCCCCAATAACTTGGCGTATGTCCTTTTTGATGGCATCAAGCTTTCGCCCAGCTTCAGCTTTGGCAGCTTCCAGGCCGCCTGCGCCTATTTCGGTACAGCTTGAGGCGTAGAACTTGATCTTCGGCTCCGTACCGCTGGGCCGAGCGCTTACCACGGTTCCGTCCTTAAGGTAGAACTGGAGCACGTCGCTCTTGGGGAAATCCACCTTTTCGGTCTTGCCGGGCTGGGATGGGTACTTCCACAGCGATTCCTGGATATCCCGAACCTTCTCCACCTCAATGCCGCCCAGGGTTTTCGGCGGGTTTTTCCGGTATTCCGCCATGATGCCCTGCATGATAGCCGGTCCCTGAGGTCCTTGGAAGTACTTAGAGATCCCCGTTTCCTGCCAGTAGCCGTTTATCCCGTACAGTTCGTCCAAGCGGTCCAGGAGGCTTTTCCCCTGACTCCGCCAGTAGAGGGTCATCTCCGCGGTCAAGGCGGCGGCGGAAACCCCGTCCTTGTCCCGGACCTCGTTTTCCACCAGGTAGCCGTAACTTTCCTCGGTACCGAACACCACCTCGGCGCTCTGGTCCGCTTCGGTCCTGGCCATCACGTCGGCGATCCACTTAAAGCCCGTAAGGCATTCGTAGAATTTAACCCCGTAGGATTCGGCTACCCGCTTCTGCATCCCCGTGGTAACAATGGAATTGACCATGGCCAACTTTGTCGGCCCCGCACCCTTGCGGGGTAGTTTACCAGATTCTTGCAATGAAAGGAAGATATAATCCGCCAGGAGGGTCCCCAGTTGGTTCCCCGTAACCAGGGTAAAATCACCGGGTTTTCCCCGCTTGCCCGAAGGAACAGCAATGCCCAGGCGATCCGCATCGGGGTCGGTGGCCATGACCACATCGGCGCCCACTTCCTTGCCCAGCTTTAAGGCCAGTTCCAGGGCCGCCGCTTCCTCGGGGTTGGGGAAGGCTACCGTGGGGAAGTCTCCGTTCCCTTCACGCTGTTCCGGCACGGTGATCACCTTGAGTCCCAAGCTTCCTAAAACCGCTTCCACATGGAGCGCCCCGGTTCCGTGGAGGGGGGTGTAAACGATCTTTACCTCATGAGCCTTGGCCTTGATAAGAGCGGGCCGGAAAAGGCGGCTCCGGACCATGGCCTGGTAGGGCTCGTCTATGACCGTATCAATAATTTCCAGAAGACCCTGGGAAAAGGCCTCTACCCGGGTAAGCTCTTTAATTTCCGTTACCGAATTGACCTCCCGGATGATCCCCTCGTCGTGGGGTGCGATAACCTGGGCCCCGTCGTTCCAGTAGGCCTTATATCCATTATACTGAGGAGGGTTATGACTGGCGGTAACCACGATCCCCGTATCCGCCCCAAGACGCCGGATCGCATAGGACAATTCCGGGGTAGGTCTGAGGGCGGAAAAGAGGTAGGTCTTGATGCCGTTACCCGCAAAAATCAGAGCCGCGGCTTCGGCAAATTCCGGGGAATAATGACGGCTGTCGTAGGCTATCACCGCGGCAAGTTTTCCGGCTTTGGCCTTTTCCGGGAAAGCCTTGAGGACATAGGTGGCCAGCCCCTGGGTGGCGCTTTTGACTACCAGGGTATTCATGCGGTTATACCCGCCCCCAATAACCCCCCGCAGGCCTCCGGTACCGAATTCCAGGTTCCGGTAGAACCGGTCTTCCAGTTCCTTCCAATCCTGCTTTGCCAGAAGATCCTCCACCTCGGCCTTGAAAAACGCATCCTGTTCTTTAGCTATATAGTCCTTTGCCTGGTTTATAATTGCGGATTGGTCCATAATGTCCTCCGGCTTTAGTATAGTAAGCCCCCCCTTTATACGCAAGACGTAAAAACAGGGCTTTTTTTCTCTTTTTCCTCCATAATCCTTATTTACCCTTGAATCTTAATGGACAAACTTGGTAGTATCATTTATCTTGAAAAATATTCGGAGGTTTTATGACTATAGTTGATATGCTAGAGCAAAGCAGTGTCCTTACCCTGCTTGGTATGGGAATCGTATTTTCATTCCTGGTCATCCTGATTATCAGCGTAACCCTGGTAGGTAAGTTTATCCACGCCATTGGGGCGGATAAGGATGTGACTCAGCCTGCTAAACCGGCAGCGGCCGGCGGCGGCGCGGCAAAGGCTACGGCGGTAACGGCTGTTATAAGCGCGGCAATTACCGAATATCGCAAAACTGAAGGCCGCTAAAACGGTTTTCTAAAAGCCAAGTCTGGCTTTCTGAAAGCCAAACCCGGCTTTCTTAACCATTTGTATTATGTAGGAGAGAACATGGCTAAAGTACAATTAACGGATCTGGTGCTGCGGGACGCCCATCAATCCCTCTTTGCAACCCGCATGGTTACCGCCGATATGCTGCCCATTACGGAAAAACTGGACAAGGTCGGCTATTTTGCCCTGGAAGCCTGGGGCGGGGCCACCTTTGACTCCTGTATCCGCTTTTTAAACGAAGATCCCTGGGACCGGCTCAAGAAACTCAAGGCCAGCCTTCCCAATACCAAGATTATGATGCTCCTTCGGGGGCAGAACCTCCTGGGTTACCGGCACTACGCCGATGACGTGGTAGCGAAATTTGTGGAAGTCGCCGCAAAGGACGGGGTGGATATTTTCCGTATCTTCGATGCGGTAAATGATCCCCGGAACTTCCAGGCCGCCACCAACGCGGCCAAAAAAACCGGCAAGCACATTCAGGCGGCCATTTCTTACGCCGTTACCCCCTTCCACACTATAGAAAAGTACGCCGAATTGGCTAAACAGTATGCCGATATCGGGGCGGACTCTATCTGTATCAAGGATATGTCCGGCCTCTTAACGCCCTACGGCGCCTATGACCTGGTAAAGGCCATTAAGAAGGTGACGGATCTCCCCATCGAGATCCACTCCCACGCCACCACCGGTTTGTCCGTGGCCACCCTGACCAAGGCTGCCGAAGCGGGCGCCGAGATCCTGGATACGGTTATCTCCTCCCTGGCCATGGGTACCAGCCACAGCCCCACGGAAACCATGGTGGAAATCTTCCGGGGTACCGAATACGATACGGGCCTCGATATCAAGCTCCTGCTGGAAATTGCCGCCTACTTCCGGGAAGTCCGGAAGAACTACAAGAAATTCGAATCCAGCTTCCAGGGCGCGGACACCCGTATCCTGGTTTCCCAGGTTCCCGGGGGTATGCTCTCCAACCTCGAAAGTCAGTTGAAGGAACAGGGCGCTGCGGACAAGATGGACGCGGTACTCAAGGAAATTGCCGTGGTCCAGAAAGACGCCGGCTACCCTCCCCTGGTAACGCCCACCAGCCAAATCGTGGGAACCCAGGCGGTGTTCAATGTCCTCTTTGGTCCTTACAATCGGCTCTCCGGGGAATTCCAGGACCTCATGGTAGGCAAATACGGCGCCTGCCCGGCGCCCAAAAACAAGGACGTGGTAAAGAAATCCATGGACGCCCTCAAGCTGGAAAAAGAAATTACCCACCGCCCGGCGGATGATATTCCCCCGGAGTATAACAAATTGGAAGAGGAAGCCAAGAAGGTCCTGGGGACCTCCACGGTTTCCGTTGAGGATGTATTAACCTATGCCATGTTCCCCAAGGTAGCGCCGGATTTCTTCAAGAAGCGCTCCCAGGGTCCGGTGGTATTCAAGCCCGAAGCCGCTCCCGCAGCGGGCGCTGCTCCGGCGGCTCCCGGTCAGGCGGCCAAGTATACGGTCAACGTGAACGGCGCCAACTACAACGTGGTGGTTGCCCCCGCAGGTACCGTGGCGATAGCCCCGGCTCCCGGCGGAGCGGCTGCCCCAGCGGCGGCTGCGGCCCCGGTTTCCGGCGGCGGAGTAACCATCCCCGCCCCGGTGGCAGGAACCGTTTTGCGCTATGCGGTGGGCGAAGGGGATCAGGTAAAACCCGGCGACACGGTGATAATTATTGAATCCATGAAGATGGAACTGGAAATCAAGGCTACCTCCGCCGGCCCTGTTCACTTCCTGGTACCCACGGGGACCCAGGTGGCGTCCCAGCAGCCGGTAGCGGAGATTGGCGGCGGCGCCGTAGGTACCGCTCCGGTCGCTGCGGCTCCCGAAGCTGCTCCGGCCGCGGCTCCCGCAGCAGCGGCTCCATCCGGCGGCGGCGGCACGGTGATTCCGTCCCCGGTGGCGGGAACCGTTTTACGTTATGCGGTAAACGAAGGGGACCATGTTGCAGCCGGGGATAATGTCGTAATCATTGAGTCCATGAAAATGGAACTTGAGATTAAGGCAACCACCGCCGGCAGCGTTCACTTCCTGGCTCCCACCGGCGCCCAGGTCGCATCCCAGCAGCCTTTGGCTGAGATCAATTAGCTGAAGTATAATAAGGTAGGTATCATGTTAGAACTTAAAAAGAATCCGATGCTGGTTTTCAAGGTTTGTCTTGTTCTGGTCATCGGCGCTTTTGCCATCAATTTTATTGGGTCAGTCTTTGCGCCCCGGGTACAGGCCCAAAGCGCCCAGATAGCCGATCCGACTTCGGAGCTGCCCTCCTTCCGGAATCTGAATGGGATCATCCCCAACAGCTCGGATATTCCCCCGGTTACCCTGGGCAGTTTTGCCAAGAATATCGTGGAAACCACCAGTATTTACGCATTTATCCACAACGCAACCACCAAAGCAACCCCGGCAGGGACCCCCATTACCGTATTCGGCTGGCAGGAACTGCTCATGATAGCCGTGGGCTTCCTGGTTATTTACCTGGGGGCGGTTAAGAATTTTGAGCCCATACTGCTCATACCCATTGGTTTCGGGATTGTGTTTGTAAACATACCCTTTGCCGGTATGGGCGAGGGCGAGGGCTTCCTCAACATCATCTACCATGCGGGGGTCGGCAATGAGTTGTTCCCCCTGATCATCTTCATCGGCATAGGGGCCATGACCGACTTCGGTCCCCTTATCGCCAACCCAAAAACCGCCATCATGGGGGCGGCGGCGCAGTTTGGGGTATTCGCTACCCTCTTTGGTATCAGTGTAGCCAATTACCTCCCCGGGGTAGCCTTTAACCTCAAGGAAGCCTGCTCGGTAGCCATCATAGGCGGCGCGGACGGCCCCACCACGATATACATCGCGGCAAAGCTGGCCCCCCACCTCCTGGCAACGGTGGCGGTGGCGGCCTACTCCTACATGGCCCTGGTACCCCTCATTCAGCCGCCCATCATGCGGGCCCTTACCACCAAGAGCGAACGGCTTATCAGAATGAAGCAGCTTCGGCCGGTTTCCAAAACCGAGAAGATCTTCTTCCCCCTGGTGGTATTTACCCTGGCTTTGCTCCTCATCCCCTCGGCAGCCCCCCTTATCGGCTGTCTCATGTTCGGTAACTTTGTGAAGGAAATCGGCGTGGTGGATCGGCTTTCCAAGACCGCCCAGAATGAGCTCATGAACATCGTGTCCATGTTCCTCTCCCTGGGCGTGGGCAGCCAGATGACCCCGGAAAAGTTCCTGAACCCGTCCTCCCTGATCATCGTAGTCATGGGACTCGTGGCCTTTTCCATCGCAACCGCCACCGGCATCCTGGTAGCCAAGCTGATGAACGTGTTCCTCAAAGATAAAATCAACCCCCTCATCGGTTCCGCCGGCGTATCCGCGGTACCCATGGCCGCCCGTGTTTCCAACAAGGTTGGCCTGGAAGAAGATCCGGGTAACTTCATCCTGATGCACGCCATGGGCCCCAACGTAGCCGGTGTAATCGGCACAGCCATTGCGGCGGGCGTTATGATCGCCGTGTATGGCGGCTGATCGGGGCGCAGTTTTAGTACGCAGATTTAAGAAATAATTTTGGGGAGCCCGATGTGAATCGGGCTCCCTTTTTTGTAAACTTGACAAAAATTCGATTTTCGTCTAATATATAATTACAATGAAAACCAAACGCACCGGAAGCTCATTTAATTCGATGAGCTCAAAACGTAAACTAGAATCGGTTTTTCTCTTTACCACGGGAAAATGTAATGCAAAGTGCGCCATGTGCTTCTATGCCGGCGATATGGAACAGAAGGCGCCGGATTTGAGCTTTGACGAAATTAAAAAGCTGTCCGAAAATGCGGGAGATTTTAACCGCCTGTGGCTTTCCGGCGGGGAGCCAACCCTGCGGGAGGAACTGCCGGAAATTATCGAAATGTTCCATAAAAACAACCATATCAAGGACGTTAACTTCCCCTCAAACGGCATAAAGGGTGAATTGATTATCGAATGGCTCAAACGGCTGCGGAAAAACTGTCCGGATCTCAATATCGCCATCAGCATATCCCTGGACGGTTTCGGCGCCACCCACGATACCCAGCGGGGGGTGCCCAGTTTTTATCGGGCCGTGGAAACCCTCAAACTGATAAATGATAATTTTAAGGATGACGGCAAGGTTATTAAAAATATCGCCACGGTTATTACCAAATATAACGTAGAAGAAGTGCGCGACTTTGTGGCCTGGATTTACGGCAGACTCAATGTAACCACCCACACCATTGAGGCCGCCCGGGGAGTTACCCGGGAAAACGGCGTCAAGGTGCTGAACGAAAAATCGCTCCGGGCAATTCAGGACGATGTGGCCCCCTATTACCTGCTCTACGCAAAGCGCATCGGCGAAGGGATGAGCGGCATTGCCCGGAGCCTTACAAAGTTTTTCTACGTGGGACTTATGCGGGCCATGTACGACATTCGCGCACAAAACCTGGACGGGCCTACCCCATGGGGGATGGACTGTACCGCCGGAGAAACCACCCTGGTACTGGACTACGACGGACGGTTCAGGTCCTGCGAACTGCGGTCTCCCATCGGCAACGTCAAGGATTATAACTATAACATCCGGGATATTATGAACAGCGATGCTATGAAAAAAGAGATTGAAGCCATCGGCCATGGATACAAGGCAAACTGCTGGTGTACCCACGGCTGCTGGATCATGAGCTCCATCACCTTCAACCCCCTTAAGATGATCGGCAAGCTCTTCAAGAGTAACAGCGAAACCAAGAAACTGAATATCCCCGTCCATGTTGATGAAAAATCGCTCCGGGATCTGGAAGCGAAGTACCATCTGGATACGGATAAGCTGGCGGATATCGGCATTATTCAAGGTGTAAAAACAGCCGGTGTTGCGTGAAAATACTATTAGTAACACGGGGATCACAGGGAGACATCTACCCCTATCTGGCTTTGGCAGCGGAATTGATGCGGCGCGGACACCGTATTACCATCAGTCTGCCCCGCTTGTTTGAGGAACAGGCAAAAGCCCTGGACGCCTCTTATTTTCTCCAATCCTACGATGATATCGCAGGCATGGTGGAAGGGAACCCCAGCACAAAGGATCTGTTGGACTGGACCGCCCGGGTGATTGACAGCCAGTTCGATGAGATGGTTCCCCTGCTGGAAGAACATGATCTTCTGGTATGCAGCAATACTGAATTTGCCGCTTCCCATGTGGCGGAATACTGCGGCAAGCCGCATATCAGAACCTGCTACGCCCCCCTGATTCCCGGGAAGCGGGTACCTCCGGCGGTTCTTCCCTTCCTTAAGCCCCCCTACTTTTTAGTCGGTTTCCAGTGGACCCTGCTGAATGCGGGGCTCAACTTGATGGTCAAAAAAAACCTAAACAAAAACCGGGCCAAACTGAACATGGCGCCCATTAAAGATCAGGGGGAGTACGCCCCTGCAAACGCCCGCAATTACCTTATGTACAGCCCGCACCTTGGGGAAACTGATGCGGGGTGGAACTATTCCTGGAGCATAGGCGGTTACTGTTTTAACGACACCTTCCCCTACAACGAGATCGCCCTCAAGAATTGCATCGATTTTATTAAGAAGGACAGCAGGCCGACGATCTTCTTTACCCTGGGAAGCTGCAACGCCGAAGACCGGGATACTTTCTGTGAGCGGCTTTTTGAAATCTGCTGCGATTATAATTACAAGCTGGTAGTAGGCTGCGGCTGGTGGAAAGTGGGGACCCATCTGCACAACCAGGATAACCTGTTCCTCCTGGACAGCGCCATTCCCCATTATTTTATTCTGCCCGAATGTGACGCCATCATCCACCACGGCGGAAGCGGAACCACCCACAGCGCAGCCCGTTCCGGGAAGCCCCAGATGGTGGTCCCTCTGCTTATCGATCAGTTTTACTGGGGTTCCCGGGCAGCCAGCCTGGGACTTGGTCCCCGGAGCATTAAGATTAGAATTGGTAAAAAAGCCCTGGAAGAAAAGATTCTGGATCTGGTGAAAAGCCCTGTTTACCGGCAAAACGCCGCCGTCCTGGGAGAAAAGATCCGGGGCGAACAGGGCATCCTGAATATGTGCGAGTTTATCGAAAAACTTGCCCTGGAAAACCACGTAGGACTTAAAACGGTTAATTTACCCCAGTAGCTGCCTAAAGGATTCTATATACCTTAATCCACGGCCTTCATGGATTCCGCCATTTTTATCTTTCTGATCTTCCCCAGCATCAGAAGATCTACCAGTACGGAAAAGCCCAGGGTTATTATTCCGGAGAAGATAAAACTTAGGGGGGCGATTTTCCGGCCAAACATGAGGTCCGTGGTTTCCGCCACAGAGATGATGAACCGGTGCAGGGGTATGCCAAGGAGCAGCCCCAGAGCGGCGCCAACAATACTGAGGATGGTGATCTCCCGGAAAATATAGGCCGCCGCTTCGCCCTGGTGGAAACCCAGGACCCTGAGGGTGGCCAGTTCCCGGCTGCGCTCGTTGATGTTAATGTAGGTGAGGTTGTAGAGGACTATCATGGCAAGGCTCCCGGCGGCGGCAACGAGGATCAGCACCACAAGGCTGATGCTCGACAGAAGGTTGTTATAGGACGTCTGCATATTAGCGGTAAATTCTGCGCCCATGACACGATCGCTTTCCAGAATACGGCTTATGGCTGCATCCTGGGCGGATGGTTCCAAAAGGCCGGTTTTTACAAGAAGGGTATCGTAACTAAGGCTTCCGCCGAAAACATCCCGGTACGCCTCCGTTCCCAGGTAGAGATAGTTCCCCACATAGTTTTCGGTGATCCCCGTAAGAACAAACTCCCCCCTTCGCCCGTCGGCATTTTCCAGAATAAAGGGGTCCCCAGCCGCAAGGCCCATAATGTCGGCCATCTTTTCGGTGATCACCGCCGAATGCGCAGTAAAATTAATTTGTTCATTAGTATTCCTGCCTTGCAGCCTGATAAAGTCCCCAAGAGTTTCCGCCTGGCCGGGGATATACAGGGAGACGCTGATCCTGTCATCCCCATGGATGACATAGGCATTAGTAATATGGAGTTCCGTATACCCGCCGTCCGGAACGGTGTTGGGCAGGTAAGTATGGATAAGCTCCTCTCCGGCCTCGGATCCTTCCTTTTCTAATTCCAGGCGCAGATCGTATTTCAGGATACTTGCAAACTGGGTGCGGGCTATATAGACCAGGGAATCCCGCAGGCCAAAACCGGCAAGCATGAGGGCGGTACAGCCTGCAATTCCGGTAACGGTCATGAAAAAATGTTTTTTATACCGCAGGAGGTTGCGGGCAGTAACCTTGTAGGTGAATTTCATGGGCTTCCAGATGAAGGGTATGTATTCCAGGAATATCCGCTTCCCCGCCCGGGGAGGTCTTGGGCGCATCAACGCTGCGGGTTTTTCCCAGAGGGAACTATAAGAGGCATAGACCGTGGCGCCCATGGTACAGAGTAATACGGCGCCGCAGGCTATAAGGCCGAAGGGCCAATTAAATTCTAACGCTATGGGGGGAAGCCGGTACCTGGTCCCAAAGGCATTGTAGATGATCATGGGGAGTCCCCAAAAACCGGAAACCATCCCTGCGGCGGAACCCAGTATGCCGGTGATACCGCAGTATATCAGATATTTAGCGGCGATTACCCTTTTTTGATAGCCCAGGGCTTTGAGAACCCCTATTTGTATCCGCTCTTCCTCCACCATCCTGGTCATGGTGGTTAATACCACCAGGGCTGCCACCAGCAGAAAAAATATCGGAAACACCCTGGCTAGATCGGCGATCTTTTCCACATTGGCCCGGTAGTTTGCGCAGCCCACATTGGCATTGCGATCCAGCACATACCACTGGGGATTGTCGATGGCGATACCCCCAATCTTCCGCTGGGCATCCAGCAAATCGTCTTCCCCCTGCTGGAGCATCCTGTCCGCCCTGGCCCGGGCTGCCTCATACTTCGCCTCTCCATCCCCAAGTTTCTGCCGCCCTTCCAGCAGTTCCAGCCATCCTGCCTCTATCTCCGCCTCCGCCGCATCAAGCTCCGCTGCCGCCCGCTCGAATTCCCCGCTGGCCCGGACCCGGCCTTGTTCCAGCAATACCCAGCCCCGGCGCAATTCCCGCTCCTTCTCCGCAATCGTCCTCTCCCCCTCCTCCCAGGCCTTTACCCCCGCATCATACTGGGCTACCCCCTCCCGTCCCCGGGCGGTGGCCATCCTGCTCCGGGATGCACGGGTTTTCTCCACCTCATCCCGGACAGCGTCGAGCGCAGCTTTGCTTTCCGCCAGGATACGCCGTCCGGCGGCAATTTCACCTTCACCTTTTTTCAGCAGCGCCTCGTTGTCCGCCAGTTCCTTCTTTACCCGCTCCTGCTCTTCAGCCAGGGTTACCCGGCCCTTCGCGATACGGTCTTCGCCGTCCCTGAGTTCCGCCTCCCCCTGCTCAAGTTCCGCTGTCCCCGCTTCCAGTTCGAGCCGGCCGGCTGCCAGCTCCTGCCGGGCGCTGATCCTGGCCTGCTCGTATTCCTCGGTTCCCCGATCGATCTCAATGCGCCCCTGATCCCAGGCTTCCATGAGTATATCCTCCCGGCGAATCCGGGAACGCTCCTCCCCCAGGGCTTCTATTTTCACAAGCGCCTCATCCACAAATTCCTGGTAGGGATCGCTAAAGGCGGTAAAACGCCATCCACCGGCCAGGGTGATGTAGGCGTCGGTGTAAACCGGAAGAGCAAAACTGCTGCCCCGGACGTAGAGGGCTGTCCCCAAACGGCCATTGCCGATACCGGTGGGTTCCCTTTCGAAGGATATAAACAGGGGGCTTTTTACAATACCGGTAACCGTATATCTGTTTACCCGGTAGATTTCCTGTTCATCCGCCAACACGGAAGGGGTAAGAAAAAATGTATCCCCAATCTTAAAGTTCCCGAAATAACCGCCGCCCTGCTGGACCAGGCATTCATCGTCCTTTTCGGGGAAGCGGCCCTCAAGGATCTCCACTTGGTTTACAAACCCCTCATCCCCGGCGGCGTCCAGGGGCAATCCGTAAATCCGGGCGGCAAGGACCTCGTCCAAACCGGTTCTGACCAGGGAATCCATCACATAGGCTGGGAGAACCAGGGCAGTGTCGTCCAGGGCTTCCAGGGCCGCAATATCTTCATCGGTGATACCCATGGTAGCTTTAATGAAGATATCCATCATAGTAGTTTTTCTGAAATACCGGTCCATGGAGTGTTTCATGTCCGGTGTAGTTGCCAGAAGCCCGGCGAGAAACCCTACCCCCAGGGCGGCGATGGCAAAGATTGCCACAAAGCGGCTAAGGCTGCCCCGGATCTCCCGGAGTATGGTTTTTATATAGGTTTTGCCAAAGGGTACGTTGGGATGCATTACCACTCAATCTTTTCAACCGGCAAGGGCTTAGGGTTCCTTTCAATATGTACGATCCCCCCGTTTTTCAGCTGAATCACCCGGTCGGCCATGCCCGCGATGGCGTGGTTATGGGTGATAACGATCACCGTCTTTCCCGCGCTATTTGTAACGGAGTTTCCCGCACAGCTTTCCTGCAAAAGCCTGAGTATGTTCTTCCCCGTTTCGTAATCCAGGGCGCCCGTAGGTTCATCACAGAGCAGTATCTTGGGGTTCTTGGCCAGAGCCCTGGCGATGGCAACCCGCTGCTGTTCCCCCCCGGAAAGCTGACCGGGAAAATTGTCCATCCGTTCCGCCAGGCCCACCGCCCTCAGGGTTTCCCGGGGGTCCCGGCTTTCATCGCAAATTTCCGAGGCAAGTTCCACGTTTTCCAGGGCGGTAAGGTTCTGGATCAGGTTGTAAAATTGAAACACAAAGCCCACATCATGCCGGCGGTATTCCGTAAGCTGCCGCTCGTTAAGGGAGCTGATCTCCCGCCCGTCCAGGGAAATGACCCCCTCGTCGCAGGAATCCATGCCCCCGAGCATGTTGAGGAGGGTAGTTTTCCCTGCGCCGCTGGGCCCCAGGATCACGGTAAATTCATTTTTTTCAATTTCAAAGCTTATATGGTCCGCCGCACTTATTCGGTTTTCACCAGCATTGTAGTACTTACAGACCCCACAAAATTCAATAAAACCCATTGTATACTATCGGTAAAACCCCGATTTTTCTGTATTGCCACAACCACCGGTATAGTACATTATAGAATCTAATGAAGGGCCCACATATCCTCAGCTTCCTGCTTTTTCTCCTGTTGGTAAGGGTCCTTCCCCTATCCGCCGAATACCAATGGCCGGAACCTGACAACGACGATCTCACCATCAGGGTCAGTGTCATGGGTCCCGGGGACGAGCTCTACTTCTGGTGGGGACATATCGCCCTCATTATAGAGGACAGGTCTGCCCGGGGAAAAAAACTCTACGATTATGGGCTCTTTTCCTTTGAAAACGATAATTTTTTTGTCAATTTCGCCTTCGGAAGGCTCCTCTATAGCTGCGGGGTCTCCCGGGCGGAAAATAACATCGCCGGATACATCCTGTCCAACCGGGATGTTACCTTCTATACCCTGGACCTCCCCTGGGAAACCAAGGAAAAGGTCCGCCAGTTTGCAGAAGAAAATGTCCAGCCGGAAAATAGGAACTACTGGTACCACCATTTTCGGGATAACTGCGCCACCCGGATTCGGGACATCATCGACTTGGCAACCGAGGGTCAGTTCTCCGAAGCCTTCCTGAACGCCCCGGGCCGCTTTACCCTGCGGGAGCAGGTACAGCGGCACACCTGGTTCAACCCCTTTATGGACTGGTTCCTCAATTATGCCATGGGCCAGGATATTGATGTCCCCACCACGGTCTGGCAGGAGATGTTCCTCCCCTCGGAGATCGGCGCCCGTATCACCGATTTCCGTTATATCGATACCCGGGGCCGGGAACGGAACCTGGTAAAAGCCGTGGATGTGATCAATGCATCAGAAAACCGGCCCCTGCCCCTGGATACACCCCGAAAACAATGGCCCCGGGAACTGCTCTTCAGCCTTTGTATAGCCGCCTTCCTGGGCCTTCTTATGGCGTACCGGGAGAAAGCCGGGGTCCGGGTTGCGCTTGGATTAAGTCAGAGCCTCCTGGGGATCGTCTTCGGCATTGCCGGAACCATCGCTTTTTTCATGTCCTTCTTTACTAACCATGATTATACTTACCACAACATGAACCTCATCTTTATTAATCCCCTGCTGCTTGCAGCGGTTCCTTTGGGCGTACTCTACGCCTTTCCCCGGGACATCTTCCGCGGCAGATTCTGGGGCTTCCTCTTAAAAGCCCTCTGGTCCTATGTTGTAATCGCCGCCGTCTTTTCCATGGTCCTCCGGATCCTGCCCCGGTTCTGGCAGCAGACCCAGGTAAGTCTTGCCCTGGTACTGCCCCTTGCAATGGTATTAAGCTTTGCCCCGGATTGTATCCTCCGGTTTAAACGGCAGTATCTATGGCGGCGGCATCCTTGAGAATCGAAGCCACAGGCAAGCCCGAAGGCTGCAAGCTCATCCGCATCAGCGCGGATCTGGAAGACGGGGTCATCCAATCCATCTCCATCCGGGGCGATTTTTTCGCCAGCCCCGTGGAAGGCTTTGACCGCGCCGAAAAACGTCTCAGGGACGTTCCCGTCCGCGAGCTGGGTTCCCGGTTTGAGCAATACCTGCAGGAAGAGGGGGTGGAAGCCCAGGGCATAAACGGCGAAGGGTTGGACCGGGTATTTGATTCAATCTAATGAATGCTTCTGCCCTATCGTTTGACTCCTGCCTATTCTTTTATATACTATCCCCATGAAGTTCCGGTATCCCCTTGTTACCTGTCTTTTTTTCGCAGCCCTTTCCTTCCTACCGGGACAGGAGGCCGCCCCGCCGGATTCCGCGGACCAATCCGGCCCTTTCCCCCTAAGCCTCCTCTTGGAAGCTGCCCTGGCCGGTGATATCCCCTGGCGGCCCGACTGGCCTGCGGCCATGCCTCCTGATGGCTTTAGCCTTAACTCCGGGCAGGTCCTTTCCCTCACCCTTACCCTGCCCGCCGGTTTTTTGGACCCTACCCCTTCCGAAGCTTCCGGCGATACCCCCGCTGCCGCGGGGACGATTCCTGCCGGGGATGATGCGGATGGAGAAACGTCGGTGGAATACCGTATCATCCGGAATGCCGATGGCCGGCTCCTGGAATTCCCCTTCTTCCTCAACGGAAATTTCTACCAGGTAGGGGTACATTACGATACGGCGGATCCGGTTCTTATCAGAAAAATCACCCTGGACAATCCTGCATCTCAGGATCCTGGGGAGAACACTTTCGAATTTGAGTTTCTTGAATATAGGCAGGAGGAGCCCTCCCTGGTTCGGATCAAGCTTGGCGAAACCTGGTACTTTGTTGCTCCGGAATACCTTGAACGGCGGGTGAACGAAACCTGGTACGATCCCGAAGGTCTGGCCCAGGCTTTTTTTTCCCTGGAATACCGGGCGGTAGAGGGCAAGAAACGACTCTTTTCTATAGATAGCCGCTCCGATCAGGGACAGGCAATCCTGGTGTACGAGTATAACAGCGCCGGGCGTATAAGCGGCATAAGCGCCCTAGACGGGGAATACGCGGCCCTCTATACCGCAGCGGCCCAAGTCCGGTACTGGGAACGGCCCGAGGGGAACTATACCCTGCAATGGGACGAAAAGGGCTTCCTGGTCCGGATGACTGGGGTGTTAACCGGCGATTCATCGGCGCCTCAACAATCGGATATCCGGTATGAATATACCCTGGATGAACGGGGTAACTGGACAGAACGGAGGGAGATTTCCTTTGCCCGCCTGTTTGGGCGCCTGGTCCCGAATTCCGAAACCGTGATACACCGTACCATTAGTTATGGAGACAAGTGAAATGGCAGAAAATTGGCAGGATACGCTGTACACAAAAACCTTTGACCAGGAGGTTCTGGGCTTAGAACGGCGCCGGGCAGTGGATCCCAGCTGTACCATTGCGGATGTGGATGGCATACTCCAGGGCCTCTATGTGCAGGACGGGGCGGACTGGCTTGGCCGCGGGGAAGTTGGGGATATCACCATGGCGGCAACCATCGCCGCCTATGAACATATCATCGCCGAATGGTCGGCAACGCTCCCCAGGGAACTCCCCACAAAACGTTAAAACGTGTCGTTTTTGTTGTTATTTTCCAAAAAAATTTGTTACCTTTTTACCCATTGATTGCTTTATAGGTAGGTAAATGGTTGGCACTATTTTCCTATTCCTCCTTTCCTTTTTTTCTGCCCCGGAGAAGGTTCTTCTTCGGGGCTCTTTTTATCTCTTGCGGATAATGTTATTTACCGGTATTATTAATAAGGAGATGAATATGGAATGGCGGGCGAGTCATATCTTAGTTAAGGACCGGCCTTTGGCCGATGATATTCTTAAAAGAATCAAACAGGGGGGCCAATTTGAATCCCTTGCCAGGGAATTTTCAACCTGCCCCTCCAAATCTTCCGGAGGGGACTTGGGATGGTTCGGTCCGGGGAAAATGGTAGCGGCCTTTGAATCGGCGGTAAAGCGTCTTTCGCCGGGATCGGTGGGGGATGTTGTGCAAACCCAATTTGGATACCATATAATCAAGTGTACCGGTAGAAAAGAATGAGCTTGATTTAAGGAGGGATCCGATGGACAACAAAGACACCGATTTTAAATCCATACTTCGTGTCGATTCGGAATTGAATCAGATTCAGGATTTGGATCTCCTGCTTGAACGGATACTCCAGGAAGCTCGGCAGGTTGTCCATGCCGATGCGGGTTCAATCTATGTACGGGAAACCGAGGAAGTCGACGGGGAACGGGTGGAAAAACTGGTCATCAAATATGCCCAGAATGATACCCAGCAGAATTTGCTCCCCCCGGGACAAAAGCTCATCTATTCTGTTTTTTCTCTGCCCATCAATAAATTAACGATTTCCGGTTACTGCGCATCGACCAAGAAACTGATCAACGTTCCGGATGTGTACAACCTGCCTTCCGATGCGCCCTATTCCTTCAGTACCACCTACGATAAAATTTCCAATTATAAAACCACCTCAACCCTGGCTATTCCCCTGGTAACCGCCGAAGGCCGCCTTATGGGGGTAATTCAGATTATCAATTCCAAAGACAAGGATGGCAAAACGGTCCCCTTCTCCAAGGATGATGAATTTTTGATCACCCACTTTGCCGCCAATGTAACGGTCGCCCTCCAACGGGCCTATGTAACCCGGGCTATGATACTCAGGATGATCCGTATGTCCGAACTCCGGGACCCCAAGGAAACCGGAACCCACGTAAACCGGGTAGCGGGCTATGCGGTGGAGATCTACGATGGCTATGCCAAGCGCCATAATGTACCCAACGAGGAACGGGAAAAATACCGTGACACCTTAAAAATCGCCGCCATGCTCCACGATGTGGGAAAGGTAGCCATCTCGGATATGATACTAAAAAAACCGGGCCGCTTTACCCCGGAGGAATATCTGGTAATGCAGCACCACACCGTGTATGGCGCCGGGCTCTTTGACGATCTCCAATCGGAGATGGATACCATTGCCCGGGATATCGCCCTGACCCATCATGAGAACTGGGATGGTACGGGCTATCCCGGCTGGATTGATCCGGTAACCCAGAAACCCATCAAAGCGGACGATCAGGGAAAGCCCCTGGGGAGACGGGAAGAGGAAATTCCCCTGCCGGGACGCATTGTAGCTCTGGCGGATGTCTATGACGCCCTCTGTTCCCGCCGGGTATATAAGGACCCATGGACGGAGGATCAGGTTTTATCAGAAATACGAAACGTCAGGGGCGTTAAATTTGACCCGGAATTGACGGATGTATTTTTTGAGGTCCTGCCCAACATAAAACAGATACAAAACCTCTACCCCGAACAAGCGTAGCGGGTAAGTTTAACCAGTACACGGTCCAGGCCATCGGCGAAGGTTTTGAGTTCTTTTTTCCCATAGGTCGCTATGCGCTCCATCCCAAGACCGCTCTGGGCCAATTCTACCATAAAGTCCCGCAGGGAAAGCCGTTCCCGGATATTTTCCCGGGTATAGACCTGTCCCCGATCATCGATCACCAGGATGGACGCCTCTACCAAACGCAATGCCAGGGGTATATCCCGGGTAATCGCCAGATCCCCCGGCTCAGCTAATTCGACGATCCGGTCATCTGCGGCGCCCTCCCCCGCCGGACAGAGTTCCATAAGGGTAAATTCTCCATCAGGCCCGCCAATGCCCGGGATTGGATGATTGGCCGCGAAGATCGATTTGATCCGGCGCCGGATTGCCGTTTTACGTATCAGCTCCCGGGCAGGCCGGGGGCAGGAATCGGCGTCAACCAGGATTTTCAAACAGGGAGGCTCCCCAAAAGCTCCGTACCGGTACCGGCGATGTAGATGGTATAGTTCCCGGAAAAAACGAGCTGCGAACCAAAGGCGATAAAGGCGCTCTCCCCTTGTTTCAGCCGCAGTTTTTCTGTGGGAATGATAAGCTCCCCTTCAAGCACAATCAGGATTACGGGACCGCTTAGGGGGAAAGGGGCCTCCCCTCCGCAGCCGGACATACGGTAAAGGGAAAATTCCCGGCAGGGCGAGGGGTAGCGGTATAGGCCGGGCGAATTTCCAACGCCCGGTGAATGAATGATTTCCGGATTAAAGGGGGCAAAGCGCAGTATCCCTGTTAATTCCTTCAGATCAACATGCTTAGGGGTTAAACCGCCCCGGAGGACATTATCAGAATTAGCCATGAGTTCTATCCCGAAGCCCTGTACATAGGCGTGGAGTATTCCTGCGGGAATGTTCATCGCCTCTCCGGGCTTCAGATTAATAAGGTTAAGATAGAGGGGGGCAATAAGCGCCGGGTCTCCGGGGTAGAGCTCTGCAAACCAGGCTGCGTACTTCCATTCTTCGGCATATTCACCCACAGGATCCTGCCCGTATCTGCGGGCATATTCACCCAGGGCCTGCCGGGTTTCTGCGGGCAGGGAAAATAGGGCGGCAAGGAAACCCCGCAGGGCGGCTTCACGCGCCGGAGCTTCCAGGGCGGAAATGAGGGGCGCTACTTGCAACGAAGTTTCCCGCGCTACGTGCAAGGTCTTTAGGCGCTTGATAATTTCCCCAGGCTCCCGGAACCCAGCCATGGCGGTAAAGGGGGTGAGGGCGCAGATAATCTCCGGCTTGTGGTTTGGGTCCTTGTAGTTCCGGTTGGGCGCTTTTGGCGGAATACCCAGGGAATTTTCCCGTTCCCACCCGGCCTTTGCCTGGGCCAGGTTCGGATGGGCCTGGATAGAAAGGGGCCGGGCCGCAGCAAGGAGCTTGTACAGGAAGGGCAGCGCCCCGAATTCCCCTGCAATGCCTTCCCCCAGGTAACGTGCCGGGTCCAGCCCGATAAGCTCCGGAAGCAGCCGGGGGGCGGGCGAAACGGAACCGGTAGGAAGGGCCAGTTCCGAAGGACCTTCAGGGTGGACCCCCATCCATAGTTCCGCCCAGGGTTCTCCCGTATCATTGGGGAGGCCTAGCTGTTGGGGTATCCATTCCGGGGAACCCCAATCGTACTGTTTAATTGGATTTTTCAGCTTAAAAACGGAAGCCATAGATGTATCCTAGCTCAACTGGGAATAATGGTCAGGGCCCGGTCAAGGCGGCTTATCAATTCCTGGGTGAGTTGCTCCGCCTCAAGGGAATCCCGAACCCGGGGGTTGCGATCCGACAGTTTCTGCAAATCGTCGCAGAGCAAAAAACCCGCAATAATAGATAGTTTAAGAGGATCCTCCATACCGGTTATTTTTTTGGTATTTTCAATAACCTGCCGGTAACGGTTCAGCAGGGTTCCAAGGTAGACAGGATCCTCATCGGCGGTGATGGAGAAAGAAGTTCCCAAAATATCGATGCGAAGATCGCTTTTCGACACCGGCGCTCCTTTAAAAAATATCTAACTCACCGGACCCGGTTTCACCGGTATCCAAGGACGGATCCTCGGGAGTATCGTTAAAAAATTCGTCCGCTCCTGCAGCTGGAACGGGGCTTACCGGGGCTGCAGCAGGAACTGGTACGACGGGCTGCACCGAGACAGCTGCTGGCCGTACCGGTACAGGCGCAACCATAGCCTGAACCGAGGAGAGGCTCTTGCCTATGGCGTCTTCAAACTGGTTAAGCCGGTCAAGGGCGGCAACAATCCCCTCCTCGATCCGGCCCTGATCTTCCTTAAAGCGCTGAACCGAACCCTCAAGCTCTTCCACCCGTTTTAGGGAACTTTCAAGCTTTTCCCGCAACAGCTTGTTTTCACCGGTCACCTGATTGACGTATTCAATCGCCTTGGTGATCTTCGTTTCAAGCTGTCGTACCTGCTCAAGGGTTACCATGGAACAACCCTCAGGAAGCCTGGACACCCAGGGCTGTTTTTGCCTGGGCAACCACGGCTTTAAAGGCTGCTGCGTCTTCTATTGCCAAATAGGCCAAGGCTTTCCGGTTAATGGTTACCCCTGCCTTGGCAAGTCCGTCCACCAGCCGGGAATAGGACAAACCTTCGGCGCGGCAGGCAGCGTTGATCCGGATAATCCAGATACGGCGGAAGTCACCCTTCCGATCCCGGCGATCCCGGTAGGCATAGAAAAGGCCCTTGGTTACCGCATCTTTGGCGGTTTTAAAGTTGGAATGGCGGCGGCCCCAATAGCCCTTCGCCTGTTTCAGTATCTTTTTACGATGGTCCTTTCTTCGGGACCCATCTACTGCTCTTGACATGGGATACTCCTGTTCTTTGGGTATTTCCTACCCGTAGGGCAGGAGCTTCTTTCTGATTACCGGTACGTTGTCACTGGACAGAATACCGGTATGGCGGAGATTCCGCTTCCGTTTGCTGGACTTTTTGGTAAGTATATGGCGAAGGTTCTGCTTCTTATACTTGACCTTACCGGTCCCGGTAAAGGAGTACCGCTTGGCGGCGCTCTTCTTGGTTTTCATCTTCGGCATGATGCCATCCTCTATTTCTTTATTTTGGGGCTTAGTATCATGGACATAAACTTACCTTCCATAAGTGGAGGTTTATCCATCACATATTCCCCTTCAATACGCTTGAGGACATCCTTAAGGACGTCCAGCCCGAGTTCGGTGTGGGCAAGCTCCCGGCCCCGAAATCGAACCGTTACCTTGACCTTATTACCTTCAGCAAGAAATTCCTGGACATGTTTGGACTTAAAATCCAAATCGTGCTCATCAATCTTGGGCTGCATCCGGATTTCTTTTAATTTTAATAGTTTTTGCTTCTTTTTCGAGTCCCGGACTTTCTTTTCATTTTCGAACTTGAACTTACCGTAGTTCAAGATTTTAACCACCGGCGGAACTGCCTGGGGGGCGACTTCCACAAGGTCAAGACCCTGCTCTTTGGCTATTTCGAGCGCCTCGGCGGTGGTAATAACCTGCTGCTCCCCATCATCACGGATGAAGCGCACTTCCCGCACCCGAATCTGTTCATTGATCCTCAAATCCTTATCCGCCAACTGACCTCCTCACCGATCCCTTTTCGGACCATTAGCTTATCAATTACTATACCGAATTACCGAAGCTTTTGTCCACCCCCTGGTCTTGCCGGAAAGCGCCTTTTATAGTATTTTATCTTGATGAGTTTGTTTTGCTTCCTGTGGATGCCCCTGTTTTACCTCTTCTGGCGCTCCATTGCCGTATCGGGTACTGAAAGCGCCGGCGAAATTTGGGCGCTGATCCTGGGGAGCCTGGTGGCTATCATTCAATTTCTCCTGGGTTCCTTTATAAGCCCCGGCGCTTTCGGCCTTTCCCGGTGGTTCAGCGCCTGTGTCGATATCGTTACCCTCCCCGCGGTGATCCCCCTGCTGGTTTGCTTCTTCTTTTTCCGTCTGCGTATCCTTTCGGGGACCGTGAATTATACCAATTTTGCCCTCCTGTGGCTTATCCCCGGGGCGGCCATCCGGGCGGTAAGCTGGAGCGCCCAAAACGATCCATCACTCCTGGTCCTGACCCCTATCCTTTGGACCGCCATAGTGGTGGGTGTCCCTTTTTTCATTACCATACTTCCCAGACAATTCAAATGGACCCTTATTCCAAAGGCGATGGCCATGGGGATGCTTCCCTTCCTGGCGGCCACGGTCTACTGGGCTTTTTTCTCTCAAAAAACAGCCCTGGGATTTCTGCTATTTGCCCTAACCCTTATCCCAATAGGTATTTCGGTTACGGTCTCTTTTTACCGCACTTGCGTAAATTCGTAATTGTTTTATTATTATATTATTAGTATGAAAGGAAATAATATGCTGCGAAAAGTAATTTTTTGTATGGTGAGCATCTTTTGTGTAATTCAAACTATCCCTGCGGATCAGCATGGGGCAGAAACTGCCCTGGATCTTTCTTCCCCGGAATTAGCCGGAAGGGGCGGGTTTAGTACCTCCCAGGGCGGGGCGCCCGCAAGCATCCTCAACCCCGCAGCAGGGGGGGATGCGCAGCGTATTGTCTTTGACGCCGGGGCTCTTTTCCTGGTTTCAACCAGTACCGGTGGTGATATCGGAACAGCCGTTGAATTGGGGGCCCTATTCCCCACGAAATACGCCGTATTTGGAAGCTCCCTGCATGTACTGGGCAGTCCGGGGTTTGACGGTTACTATCCCATAGGAACCACCTTTGGGGGGAACCTGAGCGCCGCTAAAGAATTGTACCCCGGCTTTAACCTAGGCTTGGGATTCAACTTCGCTATTGGAGAAGATAACGACGGCGATGATGTCGGGACCGTCATGGGGGATCTGGGGATCCGCCATAATGTCGGCAAACTGGGGCCGCTGCAGAATTTTACCTACGCCTTTGTATTCCGCGGTATGGGAAAGAGTTATATGCCCGGCGCCTTTACCCCGGTGCTTGGATTTGGTTTTGATCTGATTCATATTCAGGGGAAAAATGATAAGCCGGATCCCCTTGCCGTGAAATTTAACACGGATTTTTCTTTTCCAACCTTTCAGAATATGACCGGGAAATTCGGACTTTCTGCAACCGTGGCTGAACTGGTAACCCTCGCCGCTTCAACGGGGTTCAATATTAATGATATTCAGGAAGACAGAAGCCCCACGTGGCTCCCCTCCTTAGGGCTTACGGTTAACCTGGGGCTCCTTTCTTCCGGGAAACGTATTGCCGGAGGCAGGCTGCCATCGGATGGGGATGTGGGGGTAAGCATGGGCTTTAAGCCCCTGTATAGTGATGTTATCGCCATAGGTCCCGGAGTCAGCTGGTCCGTGGGTGTGCTGGATAAAAAGCCCCCGGTGATCACCGTGGATTACGAAGATGCTATGTGGATTTCCCCCAACAATGATGGTAAGGCCGATGTATTGGAGTTCCCGGTAAGCATAACGGATCAACGGTATGTTGCTGAATGGAAGATGGAAATTTTTGATGAAAAGGATACCCTGGTCCGGACCTATAAAAACAAGGAACTGCGTATTGAAACCATGGGTGTCAAAAACGTTTTGAACCGGCTCATCGCAGGAAAGGCGGGGGTTGAAGTTCCCCCAAGCTTCCGCTGGGACGGGATTTTTGATTCCGGGGATATTGCCGCCGACGGAACCTATCACTTTGTTATAAGCGCGGCGGACGATAACGGAAATACCGCATCCACCATTACCTATATGGTTATGGTGGACAATACCCCGCCGACAGTACAGGTAGAAGAAATTGCCGATGCGGCGAAGATCTTCTCCCCCGATGGGGACGGAAACAAGGATACCCTTGCGATTACCCAACAGGGTTCTGTGGAAGAGCTCTGGGATGCGGGGATGTATAACGCGTCCGGAGAAAAGGTACGGAGCTTTAGTATCCGTAACGGAAATCCCGATCCTATCATTTGGGACGGAACCGATGATACGGGACATATTGTGGCGGACGGTGTGTACAGCTACCGGATCAGCGCCACCGACAGGGCGCTCAATTCGGAGAATGCCGGTCTTGAGAATATCATTGTCAGCACCCTGCAGCCTCGGGTAAACCTCTCCATCAATGACGCCTATTTCTCCCCCAACGGAAACGGTGTAAAGGATACCCTTACCCTGAATACCACGATACCGGTAAAAGAAGGGATCACCACCTGGTCGATAGCCGTGCGGGATAATGCCGGAATAGTCCGGCGGACCATCAACGGTACTAATACGGTGCCGGAACGGATTGATCTTGACGGCAGGGGCGATGCGGGAAGCATACTCTCCGAGGGGACCTACAATGCGGAACTGGCCGTAAACTACCGGAACGGCTATGTATCTACTTCCCTATCACCGGTATTTACCCTGGATGTCACCCCCCCAAGGGCCTCGGTGCGTACCGAGTACAATGCCTTCTCCCCGAATAACGACGGGATTCAGGATGGGATGATCTTCATCCAGGAAGGTTCCGCGGAAATTCTCTGGGTCGGCGAAATACGCAGGGTCGGAGCTGCGGCCAACGACAGGCCCGTAAGGACCGTGCGATTCAGCGGGACTCCTCCCGCCAGGTTTACCTGGGACGGCCTCACCGACACCGGCGCCCTGGCGCCTGATGGAGACTATACCTATCAGCTGAACGCCACGGATCAAGCCGGAAATACCGGCGGATCAGGTTCTCCGGCGCTCTTTGCCCTCAGCACCGCCGACACACCGGTAATGTTGAGCACCGACCTCCGGGCCTTCTCTCCGAACAATGACCGGAACAAGGATACTATCAATATTATTCCCCAGCTCCAGGTTACGGCGGGGATAAGCAGCTGGAAAATAGATATACTAAACAGCGCCGGAACAACGGTGCAGAGCTTTAATGGCTCGAATACCGCTCCCGGATCAACAACCTGGAATGGCAGGGATACTGCGGGCAGCACCGTTCCTGACGGAAACTACACCGCCCGTATTGAGCTGCGCTACGCCGCGGGGAATCAGCCCACGGCCCTTTCCCGGCCCTTCGCCGTGGATACCACGGCGCCCAAGGCAACGGTTACAACGCCCTACACCCTCTTCTCTCCCAATGGGGACGGGAAAAAGGATACCCTTCCCATTAATATACGTACCGAAGGGGATGACCCATGGACAGCGGTGATCACCGATGCCCGGGGTACGGAGATACAATCCTGGTCCTGGACCGGAGCGGCCCCATCGTCCGTAAACTGGGACGGTAACGATAAGGCGGGGAATACCGTTCCCGACGGTGTCTACCGCTTCGCCCTCAGCTCCACCGATGAGGCGGGAAACAGTACCAGGATACCCCTGGACACTATTACGGTGGATGCCCGCATACCCAGGGCCTTCCTCACCGCTAACCAGACTGCGGTTGCCCCCAGGGGCGGCCCCACCGGCGAAGCCCTGCGATTCAGCGTAATCCTCACCCCCAAGGACGGCATTGAAAGCTGGTCCCTGGAACTTAAAGATGAAGCCGGTACGATACGGCGTCACTTCCCCATCCCGGGAACCCGGGAACTATCGCCGCCGGAAAGCATAAGCTGGAACGGCTATGATGACAACGGCGTGCTCCGGGAAGGTAAGTTCGTACCCCAGTTATCGGTTACCTATACGAAGGGAGATGAGGTATCGGTTTCCGCGCCCCCCATCACGGTGGACGTTTCAGGCCCGGCTCTCAGCTTTAGTTACGAACCGGAGTATTTCAGTCCCGATAACGATGGTGTGGAAGATGAGCTCAGTATGTTCCTTGGGGTCCAGGATATGTCCCCCATTGCAAACTGGAGCTTTGAAATCCACGAACCGGAACCGCCAATGCTCTTATTCTACCGTATAGAAGGCCGCGGCAGCCCCGCGGAAAGGACCATATGGGACGGACGCAGTTCCAAGGGCGAACTGGTACAGTCCGCCACGGATTATCCCTTTATCTTCAAAGCCGTGGATGCCCTGGGGAACACCAGTACCCTGGACGGCACCATTGGTGTGGATGTATTGGTAATTCGGGACGGGGATAACCTTAAGATCCAGGTACCTTCCATAGTCTTCCGGGCAAATGAGGCGGACTTCTTTGGCAAAGACAAGGACCCGAGGTTTGGCTTAACCCAGGCGCAGATTGACAACAATAACCGGGTCCTGCGGCGTATCGCCCAGATCCTCAACAAGTTCAGGGATTACCGTGTCCTGGTTGAAGGCCATGCCAATCCCACAAGCCGTAACCCGCCGGCTGCCGAGGCCCAGGGAGACCTGAACCTCAGCGAAAGGCGGGCCAAGGCGGTGGTAGATTTCCTGGTCGGCTTCGGGGTCAACCGGGGACGGCTCAGCTCCGTAGGCAGGGGCAGTACCCGGCCGATTATCGTGTTTGATGATCACGATAACTGGTGGAAGAATAGGCGGGTGGAGTTTATCTTGATTAAGTAACAGAAAAGAATATGCCCCTTTAACATTGTTTGGGGTCCTGCCAGCTGGAAAAAATATCAGGAACCCCCAAAGGGTCCCCCTGATATTTTTTCCACGGAAGCCGCTTCGCGGCAATTTACAAACCCCCGATAAAATTTATTGGGGCATATTCTTTTCTGCCGGTTCGCAGAACCGGTGTGGGGCAGGATGGGTTGGCGGAGTTGGGCAGGATGGGTAGAGACGGTAGGGGACGGGTTTGAGAAGGCGCTGTTGTGTTACTCGTTTTTGAGAAAAAAGTATCTAAATATGTAAAGTTTTTTTCTCGGTGGGAAAAAACTTTACATTCTCCTGAAAACCCTCTATACTGGGTAAAGAGGCGTTTAAATGGTAGAAAAACCGGCTTATAGAAAGGTATATTTGGATAAACTTATCCTATGGCGGGAAAAACAGCTGATAAAGGTCGTTACCGGGGTCAGGCGCTGCGGAAAATCAACCCTTTTGGAACTCTATATCGACTATTTACGGGCATCCGGCGTTCGGGATGAACAAATCATATCCATTAATCTTGAGAAAGTGGAATATGAGGATCTGCTTAACCATAGGGCATTATATAACTACCTCAAAAAGCGGCTCTGTAAAAATCAGTATACCTATATATTTATTGATGAAGTTCAGCAATGTACGGAATTTGAAAAAGCGGTGGACAGTCTTTTTATAAAGAAAAAAGTCGATCTCCATATTACCGGTTCTAACGCCCATATGCTTTCCGGGGAATTGGCAACCTTGCTTTCGGGCAGATATGTGGAAATTACGATGCTGCCCCTGTCTTTTGGAGAATATATCGACTTTACCAAGGCAGGTAAGGACGGCCTAAAAACGGCTTTTAATGATTACCTGAAATCCGGCTCCTTCCCTTATGTGGCGGCAATGAAAATGGACGATGCCATGGCGAGGACCTATGTTGAGGGGATTTATAACACCATCCTTATCAAGGATGTGGCCAACAGGAAACAAATCAATGATATATCCGTTCTGGAAGATATTATCAAATTTCTCTGTTCAAATATCGGCAGTCCCGTTTCGATAAAAAAAATAAGCGATACCCTTAATTCCGGCGGGAGAAAAATATCAGTCAATACGGTGGAGACCTATCTCAGGGCGCTTTGCGAAAGTTTTGTGTTTTATAAAGTCAGCCGTTACGATATAAAAGGAAAACAGCTTCTAAAAACTAATGGTAAGTATTATATTGTTGACACGGGCGTCAGAAATTTACTGCTCGCCGGATCATCCGCCGATCTTGGGCATCTTCTTGAAAACATTGTTTATTTGGAACTTCTTCGCCGGGGGTACCGGGTGAATATCGGCAAAATAATGGAAAATGAGGTGGATTTTGTCGCCGCCGATGCCCGGGGAATCACCTATATCCAGGTTTCCGCTACGGTCCTGGACGAAAACACCCTGAGGCGTGAATTAGAACCCCTGCAAAAAATCCAGGATAATCACCCTAAATATTTGCTCACCCTGGACGATTATAACCAAACCGCCAACTATGACGGCATACGGAAAATGAATATTATCGACTGGCTGCTTAGCCGTAGCAATGCAAGGACGCTTGGTTCAAAGCTTGGCGATATCCCCGGGTACGAGTTGTAAAATGCCGGAAAGTTCCTCATTGGAAAAGCCCTTAGCCTTAAGTTTCCGGGCGGACTCCAGCTTTTCCTGATACGCCTTTTCCTCAGCTTCTTCCCGGCCTTCCTCTCTGCCTTTGGCTTCACCCCAGATAATACCTTCCTCCCGGCCGGCGTTTAGGCCCTTTTCGTAGGATTCCTTTTCACGGTGATATTGGTCATACAGGAACTTTTCACGGGACTCCGCCAGTAACCGTTCCCGCTCGTCTTCGCTCAGCTCCATCAGCGTGGCTACCGCTTTCTTTATTACCGGGTCTTTTTCCGCTACCGTCATGAAATCCTCCTCGGTCTCGCTGGTGAAAAACTGAGACCACGTATATAAGTCTGAACCATCGCTCTGTTCCGGCAGCTTGGGCAGCTCCAGGGTGTTGATTTCCAATAAATCAGTAAATTCAGTCCTCGTTTTCCGGTTCAGCAAGGCATATCTATTATAATAATCCTTTTCCTCCGGAATGAGAATATCA